>JALOCA010000049.1 GCA_023227965.1 Lentimicrobiaceae bacterium
TGGCTTACCAAACACGAAATTGCGGACCTGTTTAACGTGCCTGTCAGTATGGTTGGAAATAACCTGAGTGCTATTTTCAAATCCGGCATATCGAACAAAGAAGACGTTACCAGTGTTCATTCGTTTGAACGGAACGGAAAACCATGTACAACGACGCTTTACAATCTCGAAGCGTTGATATTGGTCTGTTACCGCATTGCCTCGTTTGAAGCCAGAGCATTTAGACAGTGGGTAATGAATGCTCTTTGCGAATATACAAGGGATGACAAAAATATCCATGTTGGCGAAGTTTTAATCACGTATAATCCCATGGAAAATCTTCATTCAATTATTCACCTAAACTGATTGCGGATATTTTGCGAGACCCCTGCTAACATATCTCATAATGAGATATGTGTACTCATTTTATGCCATTTAAACTAAATAAATACGACATTATATTATAAGCCTCCACTTTTTTTGTTCGCTAACTCCCAGTCTCCAGTGCACTTTTGCTCCCAAATTAGACTCTTGGCTTATGCCTTGATTTCACAATTCAATTATTTTTTCTAAATCAAATGAAAGATGTTCATTGTGAAAAACATATCCCAACTGGTTGCTCACACATTGGGTTTTCCCTGTAATTTTGTCAATATTTCTGTGTGAATGCCCATAAATCCAGTACTCAATTGGACTGGTTTCAATATATGGAGCCAATTCAACTGTAAAAGCTCCATTTAATTTACTTCGGGTAAAATCGGGTGATGTCAATTGAAAAGATGGAACATGATGTGTTACAACAACAATATGTTCTGCAGTACTTTTAGATACTTCGTTCTGAATGAAACGGAAACATTTCTCGTGTTCTCGATTGAAATTATCCCATGTCAATGTTTCGCCGTTGTATAAAATTCGTTGGAAATCACTAATGCCACGTTCGGTTAAGTAAGCTTCTTCCAACGGGATTTTCGCCCATAGGGTTGAAATAATAAAATCAACATTTTCCACCCGAACGACTGCATCATAATAGCATTTCACATTATCTCGAATCGAACACACTAAGCCTTGGGGCATTTTTGCCAAATCGTAATACTTATATAGTTCGTGGTTGCCAACAGCAACAATCACTTGCCGGTAATTGTCCGAAGCCCAATCCCAGAACGGATGCTTGCTGTAAGTGTCATCGTTCAAATAGCCAATATCACCCGCAAGAACAAGGATATCTCCTACGGGTTTCATTGGATTCCGTTTCAAATAACTGTAGTTATCTGAAAATTCCAGATGTAAATCCGATGCGTATTGAATTTTCATTTTATTCAATTCCAAATATCTCTTTCATAATCCCAAGAAATCCCCGAATATCATCATCGGTACGCTGCAAGCTATCACGCAAAGATTGATTAGGCAAGGACTTTTCCATAATTTCAACAAAAATACTCAATTCACCTTTCCTTGTGTCCGATAATTCAATGGGTGTAAGCGGATCAATACGCATGGCCAACAATTTAAAAACGTCATCCCTATGCTTTTTGATATCACCGCTTCGAACGTCAGAATTAGTTTTCTTTTCTTCCGTTAGATTTAAAAATGCTTTTACCTTCAAACAAAGAAGGGATAACGGATTTGCAATACGAATACCGTCCTCAATAACACTGCTGCCAATGGTATGATAATAATATTCTTCGTCCAGCAAGATTGCTGAAAGGCTTGGAATCTTTTCTCCAACGGGTATAGGCGTTAAATGAAATCCTGTTGGTTCTCCTAATACATCAGGATATCGCGATAATAACTCTATTTGTACAGGAAAGCCTTCTTTGGGGTTGATAAAGCGAAACAACTCGGTTGCAGGCTCTTTATCCCCTCGTTTTCTCTGACGAGTTTTGTATTCGCCTAAAGCAATAAATTCCCAAAAACGTTGCCCAAATTCCGCTGTCATTTTTTCAATAACCAATATCATATCGATATCGTCCGTTGCATGCGGACGCATATCAGTATTTTGCAAAGTAACATCACAAGCTGTTCCACCGATAATAACGTAGTTGTCTTCAAATCCGGCGAAGTGTTCTTTAAATTTCTCTAATCCTTTTACCATTTCATTTCTTCTATCATTATTTCTAGTTCTTTTTCAATCCGGGCATCCGGCTCATCTTTCATGGACAAATACAACGAAAGTTTATCGACGACAATATGATTCGAAAAAGAAGGCATAGTGGTTGGATATTTCCATATTTCGATTTTATACAAACCTTCTACCTCATTAAATTGAGTTCCAGGCAGATTGAACTGTTTGTCCCATATTGCTCGTGTTTCAAATTGTTCGGAGTTCAAATGTGAATATTGCGACAAAGCATTTACTCCACTAATATTGAAATTTCCTTCAGGTATGGCATCACAATACAAAACCTTCTTTACTGGCGATGACAAATAGTTTTGTGCTTTCGCCCAGAGTTCCCGTTTATAACCGCCAAATCGTATATGCTTAATTCCAGTGTTATCTTTTATTTCTGTGCTACACAACTTACAATCTTCAAGGTTAGCAACGGCACGTGCCAAAGCTACATAGTTATATGGCATGATTTGCTCAAAATCTTTGATCGTATATTCTTCTTTTGGTTTTTCTGACAGAAGATAATATAATAACAGATATTGTGCTGCAGGGGTTAATTTTGCAGGGTTCTTTTCCTTCTTTTTTGCTTGAACATTCACAATCAATGAAGGTAAGAATGCATATTTATCTGAGATAATAAAATAAACACCTTGGCTTATCAGACGTTCCCGTTCGTAATAGGTTAATGAATCCAATATGACAACTACCGGCATACCCACCAAAATTTCAGCCTGTTTGGTAATCTGTTTATATTTCAGGGGTGTTAAGGATTGTTGTCCATTTTTCGCTTGAATTACACACAACGACTGATTGTTGAACTCCATCGTATAAAAGGAAAACCTCAAAAACATATCAGCATTAATCCCTCGAAGCTTGTCACGTTGCATCGGGATTAATTCTGTCTGAATGCCTAAAATTGAAATTACATTACTCATAATCAAATAATATCACAATAAATTGCACCATTATCAACAACAATGATAATGGTGCAAAAATAAGGATAATAATTGAATTTGCAAATTCATAGTGCAAATAAAAGGGAATAAATTAAACCAACTGTTGCAACATTGGCAATCCGGAGGGCTTTTCTTTTCTTCCTGGTTGAAGAAAAATGGATATTCCGACCAATTAATGCAGTAATACCGGAAATCAGGCTGGTTCTCCTTGCTATCTAAAGGAGTCATGTATAGAACGGGAGATAAACTGTCTCCTTATATGGCAATATCCAGTTACAACACCCAAATGAATAAAAAATTCTATGCCTTCGATCCACCTTTAACCAATTGAACCCCACTTAATCCCAATGTTTGCAGACCCTCGATCCGCGTTTTAAAACCCAAAAATCTTTTAGAATAGCTTCATGGTTGCAATTCTAACTTATCTCCCTAAAAGCCCCGTATCACTTTTTCTCCTCTGGTGGGATCTCGATTCTTCTCAGTAATTATCCTTCCGTAGTATTCATATCCGTCTTTTCAACTAACCTTATTGGTAAGCTCATCGGTAATCCGTGCCGAAATAGATTCTCGGTTTTGAGTCATTCCTGAGGCTGACCTGGATTTCCAAGAAAAGTATCAGGTAAAATTCTACGCTAAGAAAGTATATCTCTTCACGTACCGGTCCCCTCATTCAAGGATTTTCCCGGCATATACTCGCTGTGTTGCGTTATTCCAGTTCCTCTTTGACTGCCCCTCCCAATCTCCACTGGTTTCTTGCATATAATTTTTAACCTTTAAATTACTTGTCATGAAAATTTTAACCAGATCAGCCGCAGCAAAAAATGAACAAAACGCCCGTTTCTACTTCACACAAGACAGAACTACCGATTCCAAAAGCCTTCAGGTTTGGGAAGAAGAAAATCAGGAATACGCATCCTGGAAACTTACAGAAGACAGAGAAGAATCTGCTTCAAACTAACATACAAAAGCTCCTTACGGGGCTTTTTTTTGGTCGATGTTACTTGCTTGCTATGTTTTAGAAAGTAGCAGTTACACTCAAATTACCCCGCAAAGTTATTGATCGCCGATCGGAACAGTAAAGGGCCTTGCGGATCCCTCCAATCATTTCCAAGCGATAGATCCTCCAGTCGCTTTCGCGTTCAGGTCAGTTTGATCAATCCTTCACAAACAGACATTCACCCATTGACCTAATCCGACCGGCTCAATATGCTCTGCTTTTAATTTAACTGTAACGGCGAGCCAGAAGCCCAAATAAATCCGTAAGGCAGCGGTGAAAATCAATGAAACAAAATTCTCGCATGAAATTTTACACAAGTGATTCCATTTTATTATCGGTTGAAGACAGACCTCGAAACAAAATGCTTAGCAGAGGACTGGCTGCTATCACTGACAGTGAATTAGTCTCCATATTGTTATCATCAGGTAATACGGCAGAAGTATCCGTTTCGCTTGCCACTCAAATACTTCACTCTGTAAATTTCAACCTTAATGCCCTTGCTAAACTTTCAACTTATGAGCTGTCGAAATTTCCGGGAATGGGATCAGCAAAAGCAAGTATTTTGGTTGCTTGTATGGAATTGGGCAGGCGAAGAAATCAGTCAGAGGCCTTAGATAACGCTCAAATAAAAGGAAGCAGAGATGCAGCTAATTACCTGCGACCTGAGATAGGTGATCTTCCGTACGAAGAGTTTTGGGTGTTGTATCTCAATCGTCAGAACAAAGTAATTGACAAGCAAAAACTGAGTCAGGGAGGAATGACTGGTACCGTAATCGATGTGCGATTGGTATTGAAATCTGCACTTGAGAAGCATGCCACATCTTTAATCTTCTGCCATAATCATCCTTCTGGAAATTTGGATCCAAGTGAAGCTGACAAGAGAATAACACGTCAGCTTAAAGAGGCTGCTGCCATAATGGATATCCCGGTCATAGATCATTTGATTGTCACCCAATCTGGATATTTCAGCTTTGCTGATGAAGGCTTATTATAAATTCACCGGCGTGCCAGATGCCACAACAAGACCCAAGGGCATGGGCAAAAAAACTATGTCTGAGCATGTACACAAATTCTATCCGGAAATCACTTGTACGGTGGTATCAGAAACCAACAAAGGTTTCAAAGTTCTGCAGAATGACCCTCGCCACAAAAAGAAACCTAAAGTAGCTTTCTATTCATTTCTGGATTTTAGCAACGACAAAGGTGTTTGGATCAGGAAATAAGATTTGATTTTTTTCAATCGGCGCGCTTGAAGCCATCAAAAGTCCGAAAGGCATCGGCAAAACAATTATGACCCGTTATTCAAAAGATCCCCGGCAGATCAGTGCCAAATTCTCATCCAAATGCTGCAAATGCAAAATCAGAATCCCAAAGGGCAGCACCATTTATTACTGGCCGTCCTCGGGAGAGGTGTTTTGCACAAGTTGTGGAGACGCACCGTTTCGTCAGTTTCTCTCTTCGGTAGCCGATGAAGAGGTCTATGCAGGCAGTGGAAATCCTTATGCTTACTAAATTAAAGGGGAATTTTCCCCTTTTTTGTTCGTTAAATTTTAACTCCCCAAATTAAACCCTTACTCAACTTCGATTTCCCTTATCCGGAAGATCCCTGACCAGCTTCAATTTTTTGTACATGCTCCTTTTGCAGGGTTATTTATCTTATCGGCATTTCCTTCCTCTGCCCTAATACACTGGTAAAGCCCTTCAAGTTCTCAGCCATTTTAGCTGCCCCAAAGGCAACATACTTCCCTTCAAAAAGCAAATTTATTCAGCTCATTTACCGTTTTTTTCACTTGCTAACCCTTCCTGGCTCCTATCCAACTGGTTTTTACAGTTTGGCCCCCATGATATATTTTGGTTTAAATTATACACGAAGAAAGTGCATCCCTTCACGTACCGGTCCCCTCATTCAAGGATTTTCCCGGCATATACTCTCTACCCTCCGTTATTCCAGTTCCTCCTTGACTGCCCCTCCCGAGCTTCACTGATTTCTTGCATATAATTTTAAAACTAAAAATTTATTATCATGAAAACTTTCGTAAAAAACTACATTGGAAAAGGAAAACAAGTCGCCGGATTATCAATCGTAAGAGTTACCTGCAAACTCGAGGATCTTCAAAAATTTGCCTTCGAATATAAGGGCACCAAATATGTCGCCTTCGAAGTAGCAAAAATGAAACAAGCCGACGAATTCGGAAGAGATTACACAGTTTATGTATCTCAGGCAGAAGAAGAAAAAACAGAAAAGCCTGCCAAATCACCCGATGCAAAAGCACCAAGAAAACAAAAAGAAATTATGGAGCCGGTCACCGGAGACGATCTTCCTTTCTAAGGCAAAAAGAGCCTTGCCGAGCAAGGTTTTTTTATGGTCGCCATTTTAACCCCATCTGAGAAATAAGCTGTTACACTCAGAGACTGTTTAAATTTTATTTTTGAATTCTGTTAAGCATTAATTTGATCATTGCAAATTGAATCATTGCCTCGCTTGTATCTATAAGATATTCAAAGTCTTTACTAAGTCTTCGATAACTTTCAAACCAGGCAAACGTTCTTTCGACAACCCATCTTTGGGGTGTCACGACAAATTTGCTCGAATGGTCTGGCCGTAAGACAATTTCAAGTATCCAGCCGAATGCTATTTTGGTCTTCTCAATGAGTTCACCACGATAACCTCCATCAGCAACGATCTTGACTAATCTTTCGAACCTACCTTTCAACAGGGCAATCACATCAGTTGCACCTTTGCTGTCTTGCACGTTTGCAGCATGTACAATAACTGCAAGAAGCAAGCCCATCATCGTATCAGTAATGATGTGGCGTTTGCGTCCTTTGATCATTTTACCACCGTCAATCTCCTCTGTTTTTACCACCTAGCCTTGTTGTCTTAACAGACTGGCTATCAATGAGAGCCAAACCAGGAGAGATTTCTTTCCCCGCTTTTTTGCGTATTTTGTCACGTAACAACTCATGTATTTGTTCGATGACACCGGTGTTCTTCCATTTGGTAAAATAGTAATAAACTAACTCCCATTTTGGAAAACAGCCTGGCAACATACGCCATTGGCAGCCTGTTTTTAAGCAAATAAAAGATCGCATTGAAAATATCTCCCAAAGAATGTTCTCTTTTGCGGCTATCTCTTAAAATGCCTTGTAATAGCATCCATTGGCTATCAGTAATGTCTGATGAATAGTGTTTCATGTGTCTTAACAGTTTGTAAACCATTAAGTTAATGAATATTATTCAATTAAACTACTGATAGTCAATGTTTTATATTGTTATTTTATAAATTTAAACAGTCTCTGAGCTTTTTGAAAGAAAAATACAAACAATACACTAATAACGAGAAGGTTAATTTTCATTTTTCAATGTATCTATCATGGCCGCAAGGTTTTCAACTGGTACATTGGCCTGTATATTATGAACGGTGTTAAATACGAATCCTCCATTCTTTCCCAATATATTACACTGTTCATTCACTTGTTTCTTTACATCATCAGGTGTCCCAAAGGCTAAAACTTTTTGAGTATCAACTCCTCCTCCCCAGAATACCAGGCGATCACCATATTTTTTTTTCAAATTTTTAGAATCCATCCCTGTAGCGTTGAATTGCACTGGATTCAGTATGTCGAATCCCGCTCCAATTAGGTTATCGATTAAAGGTTCTACTGCCCCGCAGGAATGCTTGAAAGTTTTCCATTGGGTGTTGGCATGTATCCAGTCATTCATTTTACGATAGAATGGTGCATATACCTCTTCAAAGTCCTCTTTAGAGCAAAACTGGGAATTTTGGGTGCCAAAATCATTGCCGCAAATAAACACGGCATCTACAGCATTTCCAACAACATGAAAAATTTTACTCAGATTTCTCACTGCTATATCTGTTTGCTTTTCAAAAACCTCCATAACATATTCTCTCCTCATCATGATAGACATATACCATTCGGCTACATCGCGGATGCCTTTGGATTGAAGTAAGCCGGTTCCAGGTACTAGACCAATATCACCTACTGCAGTACCTCCAAAATTGGCAATTATACCTTTTCCCGTTTTCGACGCTTCTTTAACTTGTTGATCCCAGTATACAAGATCGGACTCAGACACAAATCCGAATTCTTCCAGGTTATCGTCAGGGTTGAGAGCATTGTCATCAATAGGTTGCTGACGAATGATGGCATCGAAAAAATAACTTGATTCAGGCATTCGCCCACTAGGAGGAACGATCGTATTTCCTTGGGGATAGAGTAATAGACTACCATCACGATCATAGGAAGTATTAAACTTGCCGGGAACCAAAACGGTTTGCCCCCAAAAAGTTCTAAACTCCTTCCAATCCTCGTTTGCAAAACCAAACATATTGTTCTGTGGACTAATCCCTATTACATCAATTCCCAATACATCCTGTAAATCAGCCTCCACCTCTCCCAGCATTTGAAAGGGTTCTATCACTTTAACAGGTTTCTTTTCCAAACCATAATATCGACGCAGGTTTTCAATTGCAAGTACGTGAATTCCAGTTGTTGGTGTACTTCCAAAATCGACCACGATTTTGTCGGCTTGTTTATGGTTTAAAACTGTTTGTAATCTTTCCTTTGATGTCATATTTCTAATTTAATTCTTTTGATAATAATCTGTCAATTAAAAATTTACTGTGCTATTTTTTCGTTTCCCAGAGTTTTTCAATTTCCTCCAGAGTCTTTCCCTTTGTTTCTGGCAGATACAAATAGGTGAACAGCCATTGAAGAAAAGCCATTAGCGCCAGAAATAGGAAAGTTGCTGCACCACCTACTGAAGCAAGAAAATGGGGGAAAAGTAGTACTACAAAGAAGTTAAAGATCCATTGCGTAAACGAGGCAAAAGCTATTGCTTTTCCTCTTATTCTATTGGGAAATATCTCAGAAACCAGCGTCCAGAAAGCGGGACCGATGCATGAAGCGAAAAAAGCGATAAACAACAAAATGCAAATCAGCGTAAAAATACCGCTTAGTTCGAGATAGAACGACAATGCCAGAAGCAAAAGGGTAACCGTCATCCCCAAGGAACCAACCAGATAGAGCATTCGCCGGCCTGCTTTATCGATCAGGAAAATAGCGACAAGGGTGAACAGACCGTTAATTAATCCAATCAGGGAGGTTTGAAGTAAGGCATTTTCAATTTTGACTCCGGCTGCCAGTAATATCTTTGGTGCATAATCTACAATTGTGTTAATTCCGCTGATCTGAACAAAAACAGCCAGCACAAATCCAAAAGCAATCACTTTTCGTGAAGAGGGTTTGAACAATTCTGCAATGGTTGCTGAAGTTGTATTGACTTTGAGCGATTCGGCAATTTCGGATATTTCCGAATTGGCCATCTCACTGCCTCCTATTCTTGTCAGAACAACCAAAGCTTCCCTTTTCCGGCCAGCTTTATAGAGCCATCGTGGACTTTCCGGAATAAAAAACAGACCAATAAAAAACACCACGGAAGGGATCACCCCTGAGGCAAACATCCATCGCCAGTTATTCTCCAAATCGTGAAGCGTATAATTAATTGTATATGAAATAAGTATCCCAAGCACAATTGTAAGCTGATAAATTGCCACGAGTGTTCCACGATTTTTCGCCGGCGCCACTTCGGCCACATACATGGGTGAAAGGACGGATGCCGCTCCCACCGCTAATCCTCCCGTGAGGCGCGCCAGAATAAAGAAAACCGATGAAGTTGCAACAGCTGTGGCTGCACATGAAAATGCAAAAAACAGTGCTACAACTATAAGTATCTTTTTTCGCCCGTATTTGTCAGTGAGGACTCCGGAGCCAAATGCCCCGACAATTGCCCCTACCAGGAGAGAGCTGACTCCCCATCCCAACTGCAGTTCGTCCCAGCCAAAATAGGGTTGAATAAACGGAACTGCTCCTGAAATGATAGCAATATCGAAACCAAACATGAGGCCTCCCATGGTGGCTATAAGGCATATGAAATAAAGGTAAGTTGATTTAGCTATTTCTTGCATGCGTATATAATTTGTTTTTAAAGGTCGCATTGAATAGCCATGACGATATTTATATTTTCGGTTTGTGATTTCTCAATCATGGCTATTACATCTGTAGATAAGTTGTATTTCATTGTCTCGCAAATTACAAAGAGGTTATCATTTCTGCTGTTGTTTTACTTTTCTCTGGCAACGGAATATTGCAAAAATAAATAGGATGCAGGTTCGTTGATCGAAAAAATTGCAGATCCATTTTCAGATATTTTTTGCTCCAAAGTATTTCTGCTCTCAAGGTTAGTTATCATGATGTTTTTATTCGTTAGAAACTTCAGTGCAATTTCCTTTCGTGGCTCTTTGTTATGCAATTCCCTGAATAATAAAAGATAACCATTGTTCATGTACTCATCAATAAATTGAAATCCTGACCAACTATCATTCGACGGAATATCACCGACAGGAAAACTGTAGCAGTTGAACATGCGAAGTCTATGCTCCTTATACAATGCAATAAGCTGCTTTAGTTCCTTTCTTCCTTCCATGTCTAAAAACTGTGCACTCTGAAAAAAGACGGGAATAAAAGGTAACCCCATTGCAAAACAATACGAATGGCTGTGTTGGTAGGCATCGCTGCGTTCTCTATTGGTGCGTTTGGGATTTTGCAGTAACACCTGAAGTTTGTTCCCGTTAAAATATTTTGACATTAGCCAATGCTGGCGAAGCACATGGTAAGGGACCATAGTCAAATGTTCAGGCAATGCTTCCTGAATGTTCTGGAAGTAAATGCTGCCATATTCTTTGCCTAAATACCATCCATAACGTGGATCATCGTATTCGGGACAAAATGAAAACTGGGTTTTCATCCACGAATGTTTCATTATGTCCCTAATACCCGCAAACCTGTTTTCGAAGGCGCTGCGATTATTCAAATGATCAAAATCAACTTTCCAGGTCACAACTTTGGCTTCATCAAGATTCTTGATCAAGTCGGCCTGTTTAGCCCTTTGGATTGCAACCCAAAGTCCCATCTTAATCCCATATTTTTGGCAAGCATTGCTTATAGTTGTCCATCCATCAGGATAACTAGGACGGAAAACTTCACTTTTCTTCCATGGATCAATTTGCCAACCATCGTCAATACGCAATACTTCAATTCCCAGATCGACAAGTTCAGGGATTTCCTTCAATAAGTAGTTTTGTTTTGCAAACTGTGCTCCACCCGGGTTTGCCGGCCCCCAGGTATCGTTAATGATCAATGCGTCTCGTTCCGGGAAAACCGGATACCGGGCCCTGTCGAACCTTTTAATGGACAGTTGCATTCCGTCATTACCACCGGCATATACAAGTGTCCAGTTAGCCCAGCATTCCCGGAATCGATCCGCAACTATTTCGTCGGAAAGTAAACCCAACCCGGTAACTGACAATCCACCTGGATCTGAATAAAAAGAACCCGTATTATGCCCCTGCTGGTTCACACATTTATGTGACTCTTTAACTATACATACTCCTTCATTCCCATACTCCACTCCAATACCACTTGCCCAGTCAATAACCTCATTTTGGAAAACTGGATAGCCTTTAACAACCTCCTCTTTAAGCATATCCATGCTTTGGTCGTGCCGGTTGCCGGGATCGTTATAATATCCCCAATATCGTCTCGAATTTTTTACCGATAAATTCAAAGGTAAAAACTCTGTTCTAGCGCCTGGTACAGGTTGTGTACTGCCGAAGTATTTTTTTACAGTATCCGGCTTAGGAAAACATTCAGGTTGGAAGCCCGGCATTGCTTTAATTTTCAACTGGGTACGGATACCTGACGCTCCTGGATAAACCCATATTACATGCTGTACTTCAAGTTTTAAAGATTCGTACTTGACATGGGTAACAACTTCGAGATACTTATTTGAAAACCCATTATCATCTTTCACTTTAGCAGTCAGGGATATAAGGCTTGCAACTGATGGAACACTGTCTCCCTTTTGAAGATTCCAATCGCATTTTATTTTTTTTTGCGAATTGGCATATATTCTGCCGTTCGTTAAATCTTTAAGATGCAATGTAACAAGACCATTTCCTGTCCATAACCATTTCCGCTCAACCTCACCTGTACTTACAATCAATGAATCTCCTTTGGTAAAGACATGAGCCTTGCTTAATTCATCTTTAATAACCGGAAGTGTTTGTGCAAGAGAAGTTTGCACAAATAGCGCGAGTGTTAAAATCTTTAGAAGAGTAAATTTTTTCATTGATATTTACTTTAAAGTGATACTGCGAAATGATTATTTGCAGGTGTTACCATTTCTCAATACGTTTGATAATTTCAGGCTGAATTTTTTCATCGGCGGCAATGCACAATAGCAAGCCTTTCGGATCCATCACACTGATGAAATCTTCGAGTTCGTGTAATTGAACATCAACCACGATTGATTTACCGGCAGCCTGAATTTTCCTGATAAACGGAACCCATTGCAAAATTGGCAAATCGTCGCCAACCCCCTGAACCCATTGAATAGCATTAATTTCCGGCATTGCCAGGATATGATCCACGTGGTTTGCAACTCCTTTGCCATCCAAATGAAAAATATTATGTGTCATAGGTTTCACTTCGCTCTGAATCACAGACAAAATAAATTCTTCAAATTGTTCAGGTGAAATCATCGTTGAAAAATCACAGCTTGGAATATGCATCTTCCCAAATGATGGAATTCCCATCCAGGTTACTGAAGGCTGGTTGTGTTTTTTTAAAATCGCATCAAAATGATCAAAAATTCGGTGAAAATCTCTGGATGCCAAATCAATCAGTTTTTTTACTCCTTCGGGTTCGAGCAGAAAATCAATGCAAAGTTGCTGTGGATCGCGAAATGCAGCTGCACAATCAAGTCCTGGATGTAAGTCGGTGTATCCTACTAAATATTTCCCTGAGCAACGCTCCAAAGCTGCATAAGTCATTTCTTCAATCTTTCTGAAATAGGGATTGTTAAAGTCTAATTTAATGTCATCCATCTGCGACCAATCCTTAAGATTTGAAATAGAATAAGAAGTGACCTCTTTATATTCCAATTCAACACCGTAAAACGCGGTATAGACTTCAGGGCCAAGGTTTGGCCAGAAAATGGGAAAGGTCTCAGCATTAAATACAGAATGTTTCAACTGATATTCGAACAGTTCAATCTGATAATCGGTATCCCACCATCGATCTTTTAAGGTGGCCCAAGACTTGTCTTTTAGTAAGTGAGATGCGCTATATTCAGCATTATGTGCAGCAAACCGGATGGGAACCCTGTCAATCATTTCCTGACTGTACCAGGCATATATTCGTTTCATACATTGTTCAAAGTCTGGCTTTTGTTCCAATTCAACATTCCACCAGGTATCTTTTGAATTCATAATCCTTAATTTGTTCTAATTTATTTCTTCAAATCTTCTTGATGTTGCCTAAAGCTGGTTTACAATGACACATCCGTTAAAAAGTATTGTTTTTATTTGAATCAAGGAAAACTGTCATTAATTTCTTTCCTTCAGAATTTTTATGAATTCAGAGGGATTTTCACTTAAATGTTTTGAATAATCTGATGCGATATAAAACGACCACATACAATCCTTAACAATCTCATTGGGGTTAATACGTCTGCCTGAATTCCATGCCGAATATATCTTTGAAAGTTGATTTTGATCTTCCCGGGCTACTTTTTTCAGATAGGTTTCAACAGCATTCAAATCAACCTTTCCGGAATTGATAAAGGCCAGTAACTCATTTTGCCTGTTGTAGTTGTATTCCATGAATTTGAGGGTTAATAGAAAATCGTCAAAATCACCCATGTTCCTGATAACTTGACCCCGACAGGGTGTTAAAAGATTTATTAATTCACTGAAATGACCAGGTAGTTTCCTGGCTTTTAGCATAATATCCATGATGTCCTTTTCTGAAGCCCAGGGGGAGAATTTTAAATTAGCATTGCTTCCACAACCAGCCTGGGGTGTTTCTTCATAAACGGTCCTGAAAATTTTTTCCCAATTTGCATCGTAGTTAGCGCCGAAGTGCTCTTTTACAAATGCCGGAATGGCATCCATATAGTTATAATTGCCATTGTTCTTAATAATTTTCGAGGCAATGGTATAAGTGTCCCACTGGCAGTTTTGAAGGTAACGTTTGGGTACCCAATTGGAGAGGATAATGCCGAGGTTGTTCGGGTTGTTCAATTTCCCATATACCTCGGCATAGGCATTGATATTTTTAAACTGCAGTTCACCAACACGTGGCCCCCAGGCACACCAACTTACCGCCGGACAGGCGATCAATTTAAAACCCTTGTTTAGGACTGTATTTGCCACACCTTCAATTTTCGCTTTGTCCGTTTCCCAATAGTTCCAGTCCATGATGACAATATCCCTGTTGAGCAAATCGAGTACATCCTTCTCATGGTAGATTGGAACGTCTCCCCATATTATTATTTTCTTACCAAGGGATTTCACGCATCCATTAAGTTTATTGACATATTCGGCCCATATCTGGTGTCTGCTTTTGGTAGCTAATGCTTGTTTTGACATCTCACTTGCCCCCCAGTTTACCTCATCGCACCCAATATGAAGATACTGACTTGGGAAAATGGCAGCAACTTCGGTAAAAAGGTCTTTCATTAAACTGAGCGTAGCTCCATTAACCGGACAAAGTGCATTAAAATCAGCTCCGGCTGGACCATCATTCAGAAATTTAAATTTTTCTGTTTGGGTAATATATTTTGAATGGCCGAAGGATTCTATTTCGGGGATCATTTGGATGCCCCTGGTTTGGGCATATTTTATTAATGTCCTCAATTCGCTGGCGGTAAAAGCCCCTTCACACATATTCAGTTCCGGGTGAGAAGTAAAAAGATATGCTGATCCTGAATCGTCTGTTAGCCGAAAAATGATGGAATTTAATTCCTCTTTCCGGCAAAAATCGATAAGCCGGAAATAATAATCCATGGTTTCGACACCCCGGGGCGCATCGATCATAAATCCACGAAAGGGCTTGTCATTTTTAAGGTTCATCGATTTTACATTGTAACTGAGAAAAGACAATAAACTCAATACAAATAATAACTTTTGAATTGTTTGCATTTGTCTAATTTTTATTTTATTAAAGATGCCTATATCATTTTATTTGTCAAATCCGCAATAATAAGTTATCCCTGTTTCTCGGCTTTCAGTATAGTTGTCTACTCCAGAGGGTTCGAATTTGATAGTAATTCATTTATATATAGGCAGATAAAATCGTACACTGTCAATACAATCTGCATAAATGATCTTTTTATCTCCGTACGGGAATTGAAAAGTCAGGTCTATTCCGATAATCTCATCCATGTTTATATTAAATATTTCTCCATCGGCTACTTAATAATTCAATGTTATCCATTCATAAGGATAATTCTCTTATCTGCATTTAAAAGATTAGACTTTGTAATAAAGTGATAAGTTTTTCCCCTTTCAGTTAAAATTTCAATAGTTTTCTCCTTATAACGAACCGTACAGTGACCTCCTGATTTCGAAAGAATTTCAGCATTTATGAGTACTCCGTTTTCCCAAACAATGTTCACTTCGAAATTACCCCGTGCACAGAGCCCTCTTACACTGCCTGTCGGATACGCAGGGGAGAGAGCCGGCAATAGATGTACTTCACAGTTGTGACTTTGTAGCATCATTTCCCCAATGGCAGCCGTGATGCCCAGATTGCCATCGATCTCCCAGTATTTTTCGAAAAATTTGCTGGCAAAGTTTGGGAAGAGAGCCAGCTTAAAGTGCCGGTCAATCACTTTTTGAAGATTCGCTCCGTCTTCGAGTCTGGCCTGAAAATTTGCCGAAAAAGCTCCTGTCCACGATCCTGAGTTGGAGGATTCACCGGGTTTGCGAAACTCGATTGTTTTACGGAAAGCTTCAGCCAGTTCGGGAGTTTTTCGCAGCGAGATCAGGTGACCGGGTGCCAATCCCCAGCCTTGGGCTACTTGCCCATTCAACGGGTTTACCGCTTGCCATGGGTCTAACCACTCCTGTATTTGTCCAGTCACAGGGTCAATTAACATCGGAGGCAACTGAGGTAACATGGTGGATAGTTGATCGGCAAACTCTTTGTCTATTCCCAATATCTTGGATGCCTCGATGCAATAGTTGAAAAGGCTTCTGATAATCTGCATATCCTGCGTGGATCCCACACAAGCCCATCCGACAACACCATCGGGCCGCACATATTGATTTTCGAACGACTCAGAGGGATTAGTCACCAGCCAGCCAGTTTTTGGATCTTTTTGAAGGGCATCCACGAAATATAGCGCAGCACCTTTCATCGTTGGCCATACATCGGCAAGATAAGCTTTATCCAGAGTAAAAAGATACTGTTCCCATAAATGTTGAGTAAGCCAAGCACCGCCAACCTGATAAATGGACCAGAGTCCGGTACCGCCAACTGGAGAAGTAGTGCGCCACAGATCTGCATTATGGTGAGCCATCCATCCCCGTGCCCCATAGATATTTTTAGCGGTCCTGGCTCCGTCTACGGAAAGATCTTTCACTAAATCGATCAATGGCAGATGACACTCGGCCAGATTGGTCAGGTTAACCGGCCAATAGTTCAGCTCAACATTACAATTGAGAGTATAGTTGGAGCTCCACGCCGGTCGCACATCTTTGTTCCAGATGCCCTGAAGCGTTGCCGCTTTTGTTCCCGGACGGGAAGACGAGATGAGCAAGTACCTTCCAAATTGAAAATAGAGTGCTGCCAGATTGGGATCCTTTCCTGCCTGATAGTTTTTAATCCGTTCCTGCATCGGTTGTATAGTAGCACTGTCAGTCCCCAAATCGATATCCATCCGACCAAAAAGATTTACATAATCTTTAACATGAGCATTTTTCAATTGATCAAACCCCTTTTTAACGGCTTTATCGATATCGTCTGAGCAGTGAACCTTGTAGTCTTTACCTTCTGTATAAGGATCTTTGTCGAAACCGTTATAACTGGTCTGAATCGCCAACATGATGACCACCTCATCAGCACCTTTCACGGTCATTGAGCCCTTGCCATAGGTTATTTGTCCTCCCGAAGGCAATATACGGGACAGAACCTGAAAACGCATTCCTTTGCCCAATTCAAATTCATTCTTCAGTGAAGAATTGAGATAATGAGGATATGCATGACTGGGCGCTCTTCCTTCAAGTGTAAGGTCATTACCGGAAGCCGAAACCTTACAGGGGAGCTGACTGTTGAGCGAAACGGAGAAGTTCAATGCTCCCTTTCGGGATGCTTTGATACGGGCCACCAATGTATTGTCAGGGTACGAGGAAAAAATTTCGCGGGTATAGGTGACATCTCCAGCCTGATAGGTGATTTCCACCAAACCATTGTCCATGTTTAGTTCCCGTCTGTAACCGGATATTTTCTGAGGGTGATCAAAATCCAATATCAGATCGCCAACAGGTTGGTAGCATTCATTCCACGGGCCCAGCATATGGGCATCTATTAATTTTTCTGCTTCCTTAGTTTTTCGCTTATTGAGTAAAGACCGGATTTCCGGAAGGTATTTAATAGCATCATAGTTCTGCTTGTCCTGAGGATAACCAGACCAAAGTGTCTCTTCATTCAGGCTCCAGATATCTTGCTTAGTGCCCCCTTGTACCATTGCCCCCAGACGGCCGTTTCCAATGGGGATAGCCTCTTCCCATTTTGTTCCCGGTTCTGAAAACCACAAAACGTACTTTTTCTTAAGAGGTGAATCGCTACAACTGACCATAAATAAACACCAAATACACAGAATAATATTTTTTTTCATTTCTTCATATTTTTAATAGGGCTAATTAAGCTAATATCTAATCTGAATTTTAAACCAGTATTTAATTAAAAATTTCACAGCATATTCAATTTTTGTATAATAATGGCAATTAAGATTTACTCAAAACCAATCATCTTCAATTCAATAGTCCCGACTGACCTTCCCTGTTTGGTTCGTATTTGTGTTTTGAAAATAACTTTAGTTGTAGTCTCTTTGGTGATATGCTGGGAGTTATTGATCAGAAATATCCCATCTCCTGTTTTTTTGATGGTTTCAGGATTGGCAGCTCCATCCATATCAACTTTCCAGTCTTTAAATTCAAGTCCGTACCCACCGGATCCAGCTTTTTCAAAGTCCCTGTCGTGGGTGATCAATTGAAACTTTAACTCAAACTGCCCCACTTTTTCCACCAGGTACGGGGTCAGGTCAAGGCTGAAATCCTGCCAGTCTGTGGTGAAGGTCTTGTTGTCCCAGCCGCCTAAGGTTTCTGCTGTATTTTTCGATCCCGAAAATTCAGGATTCGAGCCTTGCCGGGATTGTTCGATATTGAATAAAGCAAAATTCTGAATAACCGGTGTAGCAATGGCTTCGGTAATCCGGAGCCTGACTTTGGAAATGCTGATTGATGGAAACTCCTCGCTCCTTTTGCTGCCCACCGATGTGCCTTCTTTAATTGTTATCCATTTATCGTTGGAATACCCTTCAAGTATAAATTTTCGCACCCGCTGTCCCTGCGAAATGTCTTCCTGTATCACCGCACTATTGATCATTACAGGTTTTTTCAGGTCTATTTCCAGCACATCACCCTGTCCTGAACCTGATGCCACGGGTTTGCCAAACCTTCGGGCGATTTCTTTGCCGAATTCCTTATAACGTGCCACATGTGATTCCGGGATAAGTCCTGTCGTATCAGGTGTTGAATTCAACAATAATACAGCACCCCTGCCAACAGATTTGTTGTAGATGTCCATTAAATCCGGGACGCTCGTTATCATGTCATCGGTGTTGGGCGCCCAGAACCACCTATGCGTTTTTTGATTCATCAGAAAAGGTACATCTACCTCAACCGGCGCATAGGCATCCCCATTGGAATCAGAATGTAAGGCATGGGAAGTTCCTGTTTTAAGGTCGGACTGTTTGACTGTGTACCAGTTGGGATAAGGGGCTATTCCCCTTTCGTTTCCTACCCAGCGGATGGTTGCCTGTGGCCCCTGGAAGATGACGGCATCACTGGCATATTTTTTCAAAATATCCGATATGTCGATCACACAACTGCCGTCGAACCAGACCTCTTTCATGTGTTTATATTTTGATAATACCTCGGTCAGCTGCTGCCTGAATACTTTTTTGTAGGCTTCCTGTTTGGCCGGGTCTTTGGTCCGCCCGCCGCTTCCCAACCCTGCACCCCAGGTTTTGTCTCCGGGATAGATGTAAACGCCCAGGTCTAATCCATATTTATCGCACGATTTTGACAACTCTGCCAGCACATCTCCTTTTCCATTTTTCCAGGGGATATTCCTTGCCCCATAATCGGTTGTGGTGGTTTGCCACCAGCAAAAACCTCCGGTATGCTTGGCAACAAAAACGATCATTTTCGCTCCCCAGGATTTAGCAACCCGACACCACTGGTCAGTATTGAGTTTTGCAGGATTTATCCTTGACAATGGTAATGAATTGTCGTCTTGTCCCAATCCTGTCCAGGTATTGGGGGCAAAATGATTAAAGAATCCACCCTCTAAGAAGGTGGACTTAGTTTAAGGCCCTATAAGGGCCCAAAGTCGAGCTGCTGTTGCTCTTCTAATCGTTCTTGTTTTTCTTGATATATTACGTATTTCTTGATTTTAT
>JALOCA010000050.1 GCA_023227965.1 Lentimicrobiaceae bacterium
CCGCATTGATTTGATAAAAGCAGAAATAATGTCGTAATGCATTTCACCTAATTTGTCATATAATGCCAGATTTTGCTGAATTACAGAAATGACATTATCATTGGTAAGCACCACAGGGTTAAGCTGTTCTTCTGACTTAACTATAAGCTCTATGGCGTTCAATAATTTCCGTGCATCGCCTCCTGAAATACGCAATAACGCTTCAGTTTCATTTATAATGATAGGTTTCTGGTATTGTGTTTCGAGAAATTTTCTGGCTTTTTCAAGTAAAAATAAAAGATCCGGTTCATCTAAAGGCTTAAGAATATATACATTACAGCGAGATAAAAGTGGCGAAATCACTTCAAAAGAGGGGTTCTCGGTGGTTGCTCCAATTAGTGTAATAATTCCTTTTTCCACGGCTCCCAACAGGGAATCCTGCTGCGTTTTACTAAAGCGATGAATTTCATCAATAAACAAAATTGCATTGGATTTTTCTGCTTTTGCTTGCAAAATAACTTCCCTGACTTCTTTAACTCCTGAATTAATGGCGCTTAGTGTAAAAAATTTTCTTTGCAGACTACAAGAGATAATATATGCAAGTGTGGTTTTACCCACCCCGGGAGGACCCCACAAAATCATGGAAGGAATAATATTGCTTTCAATGGCTTTGCGAAGAATGGCATTTTCGCCTACAAGGTGCTTTTGACCAATGTACGAATCAAGGTCGGCAGGACGTAATTGTTCTGCTAAAGGGGCGTGGGTTGTCATAACGTTAAAAAATTGTCCTAAATTACAATCTAAAATTATTCTAAAGCTACTTTTTTGAAAATAAAAATGTAAAAATGCTAAAATAATTAGCTGCTAATAATACTTAAATATATAAATATCTATAATACAAAGAAATAAAAAATAGTACAAAGAGATATTTTTTTATAAAATACATGTATTACCGATTAAAAAAAGAATTACTTTTGCAAAGTTTTTAAAATTCAATAAAACAATATGAAAAGATTTTCACAGTTCTTAGTGATTGCAGGTTTGGTATCATTTATCGCCTGCGGACCCAGCGCAAAAGAAAAAGAAGCTGAACAAAGAAAGCTTGATTCTTTGAAACAAGATTCTATCATGAAAGCCCAGGCTATTCAGGATTCATTGTACAAAGCTGACAGCATTGTAAAAGCAGACAGCGCAAAAGTTGCCGATTCTCTTGCTAAAATCAAGAAGTAAGAATCCTTAAAGGTTAACTTGTAGAGTTAAGGAGTGGCAACACTCCTTTTTTTATTGCAAAAAATTTATAGACTTATCTGTTTATTTAATTCGTTCGTAAATACCATCTTCGAGGTAAAATACGTAGGTAAAACTCATTTCTTTTATTAATAACTAGATAATCAATACGCTATTAGAATTATAATTACAGTAAATAATAGCCGTACCTATTTTATTTATTTTGTTTGTATTTTCTTTAAATATTTCGAAAGGTAGTGGATACAACACCATGAAGATGCTTACTGCGTATTCATCGGGTTTTTGTATGTCAATTATTTGAAAGTCATTCTTTTTATTAATATATTTCTTAAGCTCAAAAACATTAATTGGGCGCATCGTTTTTTTATCAAATTATCAAATTATGAAAAAAGTGCCCTAATTAAAAATTTTTGGAGTAATTAATGTAAATATCGTGTAAATAGATATTTATATAAACACGAAACATTTGCAGATCAAAAATTCAAAAAAAAAATGAAGCTATTTTGTTAATACAACATAATATTTTGAAAAGTAAAAATCATTTATTAATTTTGGTAAACTATGTTTTAAGCTAATATAATAAAATGTATTAGATATATTTTAAATATAATTATTATTATAAGTATGAAATCTATAGTTAAATTATTATATTAATTTTATAAACAATTAATAAACAATGGCATATATTCAGTTTGATAAATTACAGTTGATTAATCTTGAATACTCCCTTAGTAAGGAACTTCTTCGTTCTAGCAGAACGGGATCTTATGCAAGCTCAACTATAGTAAATTGTAACACAAGAAAATATCATGGTATGCTGGTAACGCCACAACCCGCCATAGATAACGATAACCATGTATTGCTTTCCTCTTTTGACGAAACTGTAATTCAACACGACGCGGAATTCAATCTGGGAATTCATAAGTATCCGGGAGATAATTATTTCCCAAAGGGGCATAAATATATTCGTGATTTCACAGCAGAACCCATTCCCAAACAAACTTATAGGGTAGGAGGGGTTGTGCTAGACAAGGAAATTTTATTTACCCATAAGTATGACTTACTTATCATTAAATACACACTTCGTGAAGCGCATTCGCCTACAAAACTACGGTTTAAGCCTTTTCTCGCCTTCAGAAATGTACATAAACTCAGCAAAGCCAATATTTTTGTAGATAATAAATACGAAATTATTCAAAAGGGCATAAAAATAAAAATGTATCAGGATTACACTCCTATTTTTATGCAATTTTCCAAACAAACAGAATATACTCATGTTCCTGATTGGTATTACAATATAGAATATATTCGTGAGGCAGAGAGAGGCTATGAATGCCATGAGGATTTGTATGTACCCGGATTTTTCGAAATGGAAATAAAAAAAGGAGAAAGTCTTTACTTTAGTGCAGGTATAGAAGAAATAAACCCGGCAAACCTGAAACGTTTATATAATACCGAGATAAACATCCGGATACCAAGAAACAGTTTCGAAAACTGCCTGCTCAATTCTGCACAACAATTTATAGTATTTAAGGATAAAAAAGTGGAAATCGTGGCAGGCTATCCTTGGTTTGGTCGTTGGGGACGCGATACATTTATTTCTTTACCGGGATTAACGCTGGTAAATAACGATTTTGCTACCTGTAAAGCTGCGATAGACACTATGCTTCACGATTTAAAAGGACCACTTTTCCCCAATATCGGGAGTGGTGATAATTCTGCTTATAATTCGGTGGATGCGCCACTTTGGTTTTTCTGGGCATTGCAACTCTATGCTGAATTTACTTCCAGTCAAAATACAATTTGGAAAACCTATGGGAATAAAATGAAGCTTATTTTGTCCGGTTTTCGTGAAGGCACCAGTTTCAATATTAAAATGCAGAAAAACGGACTCATTTATGCCGGGGAAGCTGGAAGAGCCCTGACATGGATGGATGCTGTGATAAATGGAAAGCCGGTTACCCCCCGCATAGGAATGCCAGTAGAAATTAATGCATTATGGTATAATGCTATTATGTTTAGCCTTGAAATGGCGCAACTTGCAAACGACAAACAATTTATTAGCGAATGGTCGCCTATTGCTGATATAATACCTATTGCATTTGAAAATACTTTTTGGGACGAAAAAAGAGGTTATCTTGCAGATTATGTTGATAAAGATTACAAGAATTGGAGCATGCGTCCCAATCAGATTTTTGTTACCTCTCTGAAATATAGTCCTGTAAATGAAGAAATCCGAAAAATAGTAGTAAGTGTGGTCAAAAAGGAACTGTTAACCCCAAGAGGATTACGTACCCTTTCACCACAGGATAAACAATACAAAGGTATATATAAAGGAGACCAGGCAACACGAGATGCGGCCTACCATCAGGGAACCGCATGGCCCTGGTTACTTGGACATTTTGCAGAAGGATATTTAAAAATTCATGGAAAATCAGGATTATCATATATAAAAAATATTTATAAACAATTTGCACCTGATATTACAGAAAGAGGTATTGGAACTATTTCTGAAGTATATGACGGAGACCCTCCCCACTTGCCCGGAGGAGCTATTTCGCAGGCTTGGAGTGTTGCAGAATTATTAAGAATTAATTGGCTGATAAATGAATATGAAAAAAATAAAATAAAACTGTAACCAATGAGAGTTTTAATGTTTGGATGGGAATTTCCACCGCATATCACAGGTGGTTTAGGAACAGCCTGCTATGGCTTGACAAAAGGTTTGTTAAAAACAGGAAGTGAAGTTATTTTTATTGTCCCCAAAGCCTACGGCGATGAAGACCAAAGCGCTGTCAGACTTGTTAATGCAAGTGATGTGGTAATTGATTTTAAAGACGAAAAGTACCAGGAATATTGGAAACGAATCACATACCTTGAAATTGGTTCAAATTTAATTCCTTACGTAGGTCCGGAAGAATTCAGCAGGCTTAAAAACAGAAGTGAACTGGAAGCCACTACCTGGAAAAAAGCCATAGTTTCCAAGCGGTTTGCATTTTCGGGAAAATATGGCGCTAACCTTATGGATGAAGTATCCCGTTATGCACTTGTTGGCTCTGCAATTGCTGCAACACAGTTATTTGATGTAATTCATGCACACGACTGGCTAACATATCCGGCAGGTATTGCTGCAAAAAGTGTTTCGGGAAAACCCTTGGTGGTTCATATACATGCTACTGAATTTGACCGTTCGGGCGAAAATGTTAATCAGGATGTGTATGATATTGAGCGAAAAGGTATGGAAATAGCCGATAGGGTGATAACTGTCAGTAATTTAACTCGTAGTATAGTTATTGAAAGATATGGAATTGATCCGGATAAGGTTGTAACGGTACATAATGCAGTAGAACCTACCGAGCAATATGACTTTTCGTTTGTATCAAAAAAAGTGAAGGAAAAGGTCGTAACTTTTTTAGGCAGAGTTACTTTTCAGAAAGGTCCTGATTATTTTGTAGAAGCAGCACAAAAGGTGTTGGAAAAAGATAAAAATGTACGATTTGTAATGGCAGGAAAAGGAGATATGCTCAACAAAATGATTCGAAGGGTTGCCCAGCTCAGAATTTCCAAAAATTTTCACTTTACAGGTTTCCTTGAAGGAGACGATGTATTGAAAATGTTTGCTCTCAGCGATGTATATGTAATGCCTTCTGTTTCTGAACCGTTTGGAATTTCTCCCCTTGAAGCCATGCGCTCCAATGTTCCCGTTGTAATTTCAAAACAATCCGGGGTCGCCGAAATATTGCAATATGCACTGAAAGTGGATTTTTGGGATGTTGATGCACTTGCTGATGCCATTTATGGATTATTGCACTATTCTGCACTGTCTAAAATGTTTAGTCAACACGGTAAAGGTGAAGTGGAAAATCTGAAATGGGAAAATGCTGCCCAAAAAGTTGTTGAAGTGTATGAAAGTGTAGTTATTAATAAATAATAGATTATTAAAAATACCTGAATATGAAATCTATATGCTTTTATTTCCAGATACATCAACCCTTTCGTTTACGGACATTTCGCTTTTTTGATATAGGTTCCGATCATCATTATTATGATGAATACCAAAACCGGCATATTGTTCGCAGAGTGGCAAAAAAATGTTATTTGCCTGCCAATCAAATTATATACGATATTATACAGAAATATGGCACCGATTTTAAAGTCAGTTTTTCTATATCCGGAGTTGCTCTCGAACAATTTAAAATGTATATACCAGAGGTAATAGAAAGCTTTCAAAAACTTGCTCAAACCGGTTGTGTTGAATTTCTTGCTGAAACTTATTCACATTCACTATCTTCGCTCAAATGCAAAGAAGAATTTAACCGGCAGGTAATTTTGCATACCCATATGATTGAAGAATTATTCGGACAAACCCCGGTTACCTTTCGTAATACCGAGTTGATTTACGACGATCGCATTGGAGAAATGGTAGCCGATATGGGTTTTAAAACCATGTTGATGGAGGGCGCCAAGCATGTATTGGGTTGGAGAAGTCCTAATTATTTATATTGTAATGCAATAAATCCAAAATTAAAATTATTGTTAAAAAATTTCCAGTTGAGCGACGATATTGCTTTTAGGTTTTCACAACAATCCTGGCATGACTGGCCACTCACTGCCGAAAAATTTGTCGATTGGCTAAACCAAACTGATCCCAAGCAGGAAGTCGTTAATCTGTTTATGGATTATGAAACATTTGGAGAGCACCAATGGCCCGAAACAGGGATTTTTGATTTTTTGCGTGCATTACCATCAAGGGTTTTCTCTCATTCTGACTTCAAATTTAATACACCCGCAGAAGTTGCTCAAAAATTGCAGCCTGTAACATTTGTAAGTGTTCCCTACCCATGTTCATGGGCTGATGAAGAAAGAGACTTGACCGCTTGGTTGGGGAATGATTTACAGGATGAAGCCTTCGATTCATTGTATTCTATAGGTGAGAAAGTAAAAAAATGTAATGATTCCCTTATTCAACGCGATTGGCTGTATCTGCAAACAAGCGATCATTTCTATTATATGTGTACAAAATGGTTCAGCGATGGAGATGTACATCGCTATTTTAATCCCTATGGCACACCTTATGAGGCATTTATTAATTACATGAATGTACTTTCCGATTTTATTATCAGGGTAAATACCTGCCTTGAGGATGAATATAAAATAGGCAGTGCTAATGCAGAGCCCCTTTTACCTAAAGACAAACCAAAAACAAAAAGAAAGAAAGCCACCGGAGAAAAGCCATCGGAAAAAATTAAATCAAAAACGAAAAAATAAAAAGTAAAGAATAATATTGAATACTAAGCTTATGAATGATAATATTATACGCAAACCTGATTATATTTTTGAAGTCTCTTGGGAAATATGCAACAAAGTTGGAGGAATTTACACAGTTCTTTCCACAAAAACGCAATCCATAGTAAAGGATATTAGAGATAACCTGATTCTCATTGGTCCCGATGTATGGATGGAGGCAAGACAAAATCCCGATTTTATTGAAGATAAATATATTTATAAATTCTGGCGGGAAAAAGCTGAAAGAGAAGGATTAAAAATCAGGATTGGTAGATGGAATATTGCCAGCGAACCTATTGTGATACTGGTAGATTTTACTCCATACTTTTCAAATAAAGATCAGATATTTACTGATTTCTGGAAGACCTACAAATTGGATTCTCTCTCAGGACAGTGGGATTACACCGAACCAGCTCTTTTTGGGTATGCAGCAGGCAAAGTAATTGAGAGTTTTTACGATTTCAATCTGTCTGCTCAAGATGCCATAATTGCCCAGTTTCATGAATGGATGACGGGTACAGGCATTTTATTTCTTAAACAAAACGTACCCCAGGTAGGCTGTGTGTTCACTACCCATGCCACTGTACTCGGAAGATGTATAGCCGGGAATAATCTTCCCTTATACAGAGATTTAAAACAGTTTAATGCAGAAGTACTTTCCGTAAATTTTGGCGTACGATCCAAGTTTTCACTCGAAAAACTTTCTGCCAAGGAAAGTGATGCTTTTACAACTGTTAGCCATATTACCGCACTTGAATGTGAGCAGTTTTTCGATAAACCGGTGGATGTGGTTACTCCTAACGGATTCGACGATTCTTTTGTTCCGCCGGATGATGTATTTGAAGAAAAACGTGCCATAGCACGGCAGAAATTGTTTGGAGTAGCAAAAGCTGTACTGAACCAAGATATTCCCGACGATACTTTGCTGGTTGTAAATAGCGGCAGGTACGAATTTAAAAACAAAGGAATTGATATCTACATTGAAGCCCTTTCCAGACTAAATGATAATCCCTTGCTAACCAAGCAAGTATTGGCATATATTATGGTTCCTGCTAACCATTCAGGACCTCTTCGTGAAGTAATTGAACGGCTCAACAATCCGGATTTTAATACTCCTCTCAGTGGCAAGTATCTTTCCCACGGCTTGCACGAAGCTGAATTTGATCCCATATTGAAAGCACTTAAAAAGAGTAATCTTTCCAATAACCCCCTCGATAAAGTAAAAATCATTTTTGTGCCTTCCTATCTCATGGGTAACGACGGCATATTTAACCTTGATTATTACCAGTTGCTTATAGGGTTTGATATTTCTGTTTTTCCCTCTTACTACGAACCTTGGGGTTACACTCCTCTCGAAAGCCTTGCATTTCATGTTCCAACTATCACCACCACACTTGCAGGTTTTGGAATGTGGATAAAAAATACTTTCAATACAATAGAAAAGGGTGTAGGTGTTATTGAACGAAATGATGATAATGATAACGAAGTAATTAATGATATTGCCGGATTTCTTCTCAGGTATGTAAATAAAACTCCCGAAGAAAGACTGCAGTGTATGCAAGAGGCATTTAAAATTTCCCGGATAGCATTATGGGAGAATCTTATAGACTATTATTATCAGGCTTACTCTGTTGCCCTTGGAAAAGCATACCTTCGGTACGATAGTTTTAAAGAAAAAGTTCCCTACGATTATGTTACATCACTTCCCAAAATTAAAAAAAGCGTTGTAGATTGGAAAAAAGTTTACATCAGTTCTACGCTTCCGGCAAAATTTTCCTCTTTGCGAAAAATTGCAAACAACCTGTGGTGGACATGGAATTATGAAGCCATTGAGCTTTTTGAAATGATTGATAAAATCTTATGGGAAAAAAGTAACCATAACCCCATAGTTATACTTGAAACTCTTTCTATCAGGAAGTTAAAAAAACTTGAACGTGATAAGGGCTTTATTACCAAACTCAAAGAAGTGAGTAAGAAATTTGACGATTACATGGCTAAAGCCGAAGGGAAAAAACCAGATATTATTGCTTATTTTAGTATGGAATTTGGCTTTCATGAATCGTTTAAAATTTATTCCGGCGGATTAGGAATACTTGCCGGTGATTATTTAAAACAAGCCAGCGATTCTAATGAAAATATCGTGGGCATCGGATTGCTTTACCGTTACGGTTACTTTAATCAAAGTTTATCAATATTTGGGGATCAAATAGTGAAATATGAACCCCAAAAATTTAGTTTTATGCCACTTAACCCAGTTAGGGATAAAATGGGAAACTGGGAAATGATAACTCTGGCATTACCCGGCAGGACCTTGCACGCAAAAATCTGGAAGGTTGACATAGGAAGAATCCCACTTTATCTGCTTGATACAGATATTGAAGAAAATACTGAAGCCGACCGCTCTATCACCCATAACTTGTATGGCGGTGACTGGGAAAACCGACTGAAACAGGAGATGCTTTTGGGAATTGGCGGCATCCGCATGCTACAATCTATAAATATACAACCAACTATTTACCATTGCAACGAAGGACATGCAGCGCTGATTGGTCTTGAAAGATTGCGAAATTATGTGGAAGATAAAAAATTTTCCTTTTTGCAAGCTATGGAATTGGTGCGAAATTCTTCGCTTTTTACTACACATACACCCGTTCCTGCCGGACACGATGCGTTTCACGAAGATTTAATTCGCGCTTATTTGCCTCAGTATTACGAAAAATTAAACATATCGTGGGAAGAATTTATCAACCTCGGGCGTATTCATGACAACGATACCTCTGAAAAATTTTCGATGAGCGTCCTTGCCCTTAAACTAAGCCTTGAAACCAATGGCGTAAGCAGGATACATGGAAAAGTAACCCAGCAAATGTTTTCGGAATTGTACAACGGATATTTTCCCGAAGAACTATATATTAGCTATGTAACTAATGGTGTGCATTACCCTACTTGGACTGCCCCTATATGGAGAAAACTCTATGAACGAGAATTTGGTGAAAATTTTCTTTCGGATCATTCCAATCCTGAACTGTGGAAAAAAATCAGAGAAATACCTGATGAAGTTATCTGGGACATCCGTAGGCAATTGAAAAATGAATTAATCAATTTCCTGAAAGTGAAACTTCAGCATGATATGACAGAACGCCAGGAAAACCCCAAACTCATTTTTGCTACATTGGATGCACTCAATAATAAAGCCTTAACTATTGGGTTTGCCCGCCGTTTTGCAACTTATAAAAGGGCACATCTCATTTTTAATAACCTCGAAAGGCTTGCTTCCCTTGTTAATAAACACGGAAAACCTGTACATTTTATTTTTGCAGGAAAAGCCCATCCGCACGATAAAGCCGGAGAAGAGTTCATAAAAAAAATCGTAGAAATTTCAAAACATCCCGAATTTATGGGAAAAATTACCTTTGTTGAAAATTACGATATGGCTATTGCCCGTAAATTAGTTCAAGGTGTGGATATTTGGCTTAATTTGCCAACACGTCCCCTGGAAGCATCTGGTACGAGCGGGCAAAAGGCTGTTTTAAACGGAGTTATGAACTTCAGCGTCCTTGATGGATGGTGGGCAGAAGGTTACACACCTGATGCCGGCTGGGCTTTACCGGAAGAAAATACCTATTCAAATCCTGTTTTTCAGGACGAGTTAGATGCCGAAACCGTTTACCATATCCTTGAAGATGAAATTATTCCTTTGTATTATAATCTTGACCACCGGGGAATCCCTGTTCACTGGATAAGTAATATTAAAAACTGTATTGCACAGATTGCCCCCCGGTTTACCATGAAAAGGCAGTTAGACGACTATTGCGAAATGTATTACGAAAAACTCATCCGCAGAACAAGAATGATTGAGTTTAATGATTTTGAAGTAACAAAAAGATTGGCACATTGGAAGAGAAAAATTCTTAGAAGCTGGGATAGCATTGAAGTAGTTTCTGTTTTGATTCCCGATTCTACAACAAAACCCTTACAACTTGGAGCCATTTATGAGGCAGAAATTGTATTGGATGTAAATGAGTTAAGTGTAGACGACATAGGAATAGAAGTACTTTTCGGACAAAAGCAAAATGATGAGGTACATGAAATTTTGTATTGTGAAGAAATGGAAAAAGTGAAAACGGATAAAAGCTTGGTTACGTTTAAATGCACAGTGCCGGCAACACGTGCAGGTGTATTCGATTATGCTTTCCGAATGTTCCCTAAAAACAATTTGTTACCCCATCGTCAGGATTTCAACCTTATTAGGTGGATATAACTCATTAATAATAAAAAAGCCGTAAACTATAAATATTTACGGCTTTTTATATGCCATTTGGCTAACATTACCTTCATTAATTTACAACATCTTCCTCAACTCTAAGGTTATCAATAATGAAATTTTGCCGGTCAGAAGTATTTTTCCCCATGTAAAAAGAAAGAATATCCGGTATGGAAGAAGATTGCTTTAAAATAACAGGGTCAAGTCGCATATTTACACCGATAAAATATCTGAACTCGTCGGGAGAAATTTCTCCTAATCCTTTAAAACGAGTGATTTCGGGATTTTCTCCAATCTCGATAAGAGCTTTTTGTTTTTCTTCCTCTGAATAGCAATAGGTGGTTTTTCTTTTGTTTCTAACTCGGAATAAAGGGGTTTGCAAAATATAGAGATGCCCGTTGCGCACTACATCAGGATAAAACTGGAGGAAGAAGGTAAGTAGTAACATTCTGATATGCATACCATCCACATCAGCATCGGTAGCAACAACAATATTGTTATACCTGAGATTATCAATATCTTCTTCGATGTTTAACGCAGATTGCAGTAAATTAAATTCTTCGTTTTCGTAAACCACTTTTTTTGTTAATCCGTAAACATTGAGAGGTTTTCCCTTCAAGCTGAAAACCGCCTGGGTATTAACATCCCGGCTTTTGGTTATACTTCCGCTTGCCGAATCGCCTTCGGTGATAAAAAGGGTAGTATCAAGTCGTAATTCGTCGTTTGTATTGTAATGTACTTTACAATCGCGAAGCTTTTTATTGTGGAGCGATACTTTTTTTACACTTTCACGGGCAAGTTTTTTAATATTTGCCAGATCTTTTCTTTCTTTTTCGGATTGTAAAATTTTTCGGTACAATGCATCGGCAGTATCTCCGTTGATATGCAAATAATTATCAAGATGTTTTTTTACAATATCGAGGATGTAATTTCTAATAGAAGTCCCATTGGGCTCAATATTTGTAGAACCTAACTTGGTTTTGGTTTGCGATTCAAATACAGGCTCATGTATTTTTATACTGATTGCGGCAATAATAGAAGAACGAATATCTCCGGGATCAAAATCTTTTTTATAAAACTCACGAATTGTTTTTACAATAGCTTCCCTGAAAGCTGCCAGATGTGTGCCCCCCTGCGTGGTATGTTGTCCGTTTACAAAAGAATAATATTCCTCGCCGTATTGTTTGGCACTATGGGTAAAGGCAAATTCAAAATCGGCTTCTTTTATTTGAATAATAGGGTAGAGGGTAGAATTTCCGTTGATATTTCGTTCCAATAGATCAACCAAACCGTTTTTGGAAAAGAATTTCTGTCCGTTGAAAATAATGGTTAGTCCCTGGTTAAGAAAAACGTAATTCCAAAGAAGTTTTTCAATATATTCGCTGATGAAATGGTATTTACCAAATATTTTTTCATCAGGAATAAAAGAAATTGTAGTTCCGTTTGGTAAATTTGCAGATGTTTCGGGTTCATCATTCAGGATGTTTCCATTTTCGAATTCTACCTGCTTCATAATTCCCTCTCTCACAGAGCGAACCATAAAGTATTGTGATAATGCGTTTACGGCTTTCGAGCCTACCCCGTTTAATCCTACAGCTTTTTTAAAAACTCTGGAGTCGTATTTTGCACCGGTATTGATTTTCGAAACACAATCTATCACTTTTCCGAGCGGGATGCCTCTGCCGTTATCCTTTACTGTAACCGTTTGATCTTTAATGGTTATTTCAATAGCCCGACCATATCCCATCACGTATTCATCAATAGAGTTATCAATTGTTTCTTTTATAAGGACATAAATTCCATCATCCTGGGAGGAGCCATCGCCCAATTTCCCAATATACATGCCTGGACGAAGCCTGATATGCTCTTTCCATTCTAAAGATCGTACGCTCTCTTCGTTGTATTTTTCAGTCATCGGGACTATTTATGTAATTTGATTGCAAAAATATTAGAAATCGCTTTTCGGGCGGTTGGGGAAAAATATTTTTATTAACCTTTTTTTACCCGTTTTAATGTTAAGAGATTCATAGGATTGCTTCCTAATCCGGAAATATTTTTTCTTACAAAACGCAATACCTGGTCGTAATACAAAATAATTACAGGAGCTTCTTCCATTACAATTTTGTCCATTTGTTTGTAAATCAAAAAACGAGCGCTGTCATTTAACTCTGAAGAAGCTTCTTGAAATAAATTATCAAACTGGGTATGAGAAAAATGGGTGTAATTAGGACCCTTTGGGCAAAAGTTATCGGTATAGAAAAGAGATAAGTAATTCTCTGCATCAGGGTAATCAGCAATCCATGATCCCCTGAAAAATTCAACTTTGCTTTGTGCTATCATCTCGCGCAGGGTAGCGGGTGGGCTCACTTCAATTTTTACTTTTATTCCTAATTCGCCTAACTGTTGCTGAATATATTGGCACAAATCAAGATATGATGCATTGGTTGACAATGTAATCATCAATTCTTTTTTGCCTTTTTTGTATCCTTCTTCTTCCAAAAGCTGACATGCTTTTTCCGGATTATAATCGTATCCATAATCTGGCAGGGTTGTGAATCCAGGCATTCCTATGGGAATAAAACCGTAGCATCCGGGTGTCCCAATATTATTTCGCAAAAATAAAATCATCTTTTTCCTGTCAAAACCCATACTGATTGCCCGTCTGATTTTTCTTAACTTTAAAGGGCTGGCTTTAGACAAATCAGAGTTCTTATCAACCAAAATTCCAAGGTATTCTGTATTAAGGTAAGGTTGATGAGTTAGGTAGAATTGGTCGTTGTACCGTGGATTGAGTTTACCGTCGCGGGTAAGAATTTCGTCTTTATACCCAGGGTCAATACCCGACATAAAGTCCAGATTACCTTTTACAAATTCGAGAAATGCAGCCTGTTTGTCGGTGATGAATGTAACTGCCACTGCATCAATAAAAGGAAGCCTTTTATTATTTTCGAATTCAAAGTAGCGGGGATTTTTTACCAAAACGAGCTTAACACCTTCTTTCCACATTTTAAACTGGAAAGGGCCTGTACCAATCGGATGGCGACGAAAATCGGTTCCATATTTTTGTATGGCTTCGTGTGGTATTACTGAACAATATTGTGTAGAGAGTGCCCCCAGAAAAGGAGGAAATGCATGATGTAATTCAATAGTTAGAGTAGTGTCGTTAAGTGCGCAAATGGCATAGTCATTACCAAATTTTTTCACCGAGTTAAAAACCCATGCTCCTGCAGATGCCAAAAGCGGGTCTGTAAGCCGTTTAAAGCTGTATTCCACATCATGAGCCGTTACTTTTCTTCCGATTCCTTTCTTGAAAATACTGCTATTATGAAAAAAAACATCATTTCGCAGATAAAAGGTGTATAGCCTTCCATTTTGAGATATTTTCCATTTTTTTGCGATGCAGGGTTTGATTTCAAGTTTATCGTTTAGTTGTACTAAGCCATTAAATATCTGATTACATGCCCAAATATTTGCCTGGTTTCTCGAAAATGCAGGATCAAGAGAAGTTATTCCGGCAGCTTCATTGTAACGAAATACTTTTTTTGTGTTGTCTTTCTTAAAGGATTGACAAGCTGAGATAATAAGAATACCTAAAAAAAGGAAAAAACCATTTTTTTTCATTCCGGATATAAAATGCAAATATTATAAAAAAAACAAAGCTGCTGCATATTCAGTTGCATAGAATATGTTATAGGATTATAAATGTCCGGATCATAGCGTAATCAGCCGTTTTCGTACAGTACTTACACAGAAGAGCGTATATGAGAAAGTGCTCGAAGCAATTAAGCATTTAGAGAAAAAAAGATATTGGTTAAGACAGGGAGTCATCATAGATGCCTACAGATAGCCCAAGCCAAAACGATGCTTTGGAGGCGAGAGCGTTATGCCGGGTTGTCAAAAATGCACACCTAACATTTGATGGAAGCCATAGCATACAACTTATATCGTTCACCTAATTATATCCAAATGCTAAAAAATGAGGAGAAATCTTTTTATTTACAGTAATATTATTAAAATATAATGAAACAAAAATAGTAAAGAAGGCTTTTTTATCACGAAAAATTATTGACCCAAAGTTAGAAAATTGACTCTCTTTGCATTTTGCAACGGCATTATATTAAATATTGAAACCAAAAAATTTGATAGATATATTTGTTACTTTACCGGGTCCAACATTCAAATAGAAATGATTAATTCATAGCCGGGTCGGAAGGAGAATTAGCCCAAAGTGTATATTCACCGCCCAATGTACGTAATATATTACCCCATAGCATTTTAGGAGTTTCATCCCATTGACTATCTGAAAAATTTGTTACTACCCACGATTTTTCTTTTAGCTCTTGTGTAAGCTGGTTCGGATTCCACCCGGAGTATCCAATAAAAAAGCGAATTTGATTATTCGTAATTCTGGCATCGTTTATCAGTTGTTTTGCTATTTCGATATCACCTCCCCAAAAAATTCCATCTGTGATGTGTACACTTTTGGGAATTTTGTTTCCAACCCGATGAATAAAATATAAGCAATTTGTATTGACGGGACCTCCAAAAAATAAGGGAAAATTAATTTCCGGAAAATCTGTTAATACATCTTGTAATTTGATACCAACAGGTTTGTTTATTATAATACCAAATGAGCCTTCTGCATTGTGCTCAGCCAATAAAACAACGGATTTATTAAAATAAAAATCCTGCAAAGACGGCTCTGATACAAGCAATTTACCTTGTTCTGGTTGTAATAATTTGAATGGCATGGTGCATTTATAGCTTTTTGTTACTTTTGTATGGAAAATGACAAAACTTATAAAACTATTACAAAAATAATACCATATTTTATATAATGAAAAAATTAGATAAACAGCTTGTTTTTGAAAAACTTAGAAAAAAATATCCTGTTTTTGTTATGAGAATTATTCTTTCACAATCAACGAATCACGATTTGATGCCCAATTCCGGTTTTCTGTTCCTGGTGAATTCTTATTTGAGCCGACAATTTCAATACCATATAAAAAATTTTGTATTCCATTTCATGAAATTACAAAAAAACACTCAAAAATAATTGAAAATATTGTATTTCATATTGGCATGATTGAATTAGTGAGTTATTGGAAAGCTACTTGTTCACCCAAAGTGTATATTAAACCAGCTTTTTTATCTGGAGAACAGCTTCTTTGGTGGAAAAAATTGTATTATAAAGGATTAGGAGAATTTTTTTATCTGAATTCCATTAATACCTCCCAAGGTGAATTTATGGAAATAGAAACTTCTGATGGAAACGAAATGGAATTTCTTCATTTGGATTTAGCTGATAATTACCTTGTTCCCATAGGTGGAGGAAAAGATTCTGTGGTAACCCTCGAAATATTAAAAGAATACAATTATTCAACAATTCCTGTAATCGTCAATCCGAGAGGTGCATCATTAAATACAACTGAAAAATCTGGTTTTCATAGAGATGAAATTTTTGAAGTTTATCGTACTATTCATCCTCAGTTACTTGAACTTAACAAAAAAGGATTTTTAAACGGACATACTCCTTTTTCGGCTTTGCTTGCCTTTATTTCGTTGCTTTCTGCATTATTAACGGGCAATAAGCACATTGCGTTATCCAATGAGTCCAGCTCGAATGAAGCGACAGTGATGGGAACGGATATAAACCACCAGTATTCCAAATCTTTTGAATTTGAAAAAGATTTTAATTTTTATATAAACAAATATTTTTCAGGAAGTTTTAATTACTTTAGTTTTTTACGTCCACTCAACGAATTACAAATAGCTTCTATTTTTTCCAGCTTTCCTAAATACTTTCCAGTTTTTAAAAGCTGCAATGTCGGAAGCAAAACGGATTCATGGTGCGGAAAATGCCCAAAATGTTTATTTGCGTTTATCATTCTTTCACCATTTATAGCATATGAAAAATTAGTTTGGATATTTGATAATAAAGATCTATTGAATGATAAGGATTTATTACCTTATTTTAGTGAACTATCTGGAATGGTACAAATTAAACCCTTTGAATGTGTTGGAACTACTGATGAAGTTAATTTGGCAATGCAAATGTTTATTGAAAATAATATATTTGATAAATTACCCTATCTGGCAGATTATTATTATAAAAATTATTATCAAAAAACTAAAAATAATATTGATAGAAATACAATTTTATACAACCTCGAAAAAGAGCATTTACTAAATCCTATTTTATTTTCTCAACTTAAATCCCGACTTAATGAAAGATTATCTGCAAAAAATAGTTGAAAATAAAAAAATTATTATTATTGGCTTTGGCAGAGAGGGAAAGAGTACATACAAAACCCTGCGTTCATTTTTTCCAGAAATCCCTATAGCAATAGCTGACATAAATGACAGCAAAGCTATTGAAATATCGAATGATAGAAATATTACATTTATAACAGGAGAAAACTATCTTGATTCAATAAAGACATACAACTTGGTTTTTAAAACACCTGGAATAACATTAAAAAGGTTAAATAATAAAATTAATATTAATAAAATAACCTCGCAAACTGATATATTTTTAAATGTGTTTGGCCGGCAAGTAATCGGTGTTACCGGAACTAAGGGCAAAAGCACTACATCCAGCTTAATATATCATATTTTGAAAACTGCAGGTAAGGATGCCGTATTGCTTGGAAATATCGGGAGTCCCCCGTTCAATTTTATTAATTCAATAAATGAGAATACCGTGATTGTTTTTGAGCTATCATCGCATCAGTTGGAGAGTGTTACAGCGTCTCCTTATTTTGCAGTTTTGTTAAATTTTTATGAAGAACATCTTAATGATTATATTTCTTATCAGGAATATAAAAATGCTAAATT
>JALOCA010000051.1 GCA_023227965.1 Lentimicrobiaceae bacterium
AAATCAAATTTACCTTTTTCCATTTCTTGTGTCAAATTTAATTATTTATTCCCTTTGACACAGTTCGTTTTACAGCCTCCCGCTGGATATAATTCTCATAGCTCATAGCTCCCAACTCATAGCTCTCAGCTCATAGCTCCCAGCCCATAGCTTATGCCTCCTAAATCCCTGCTTTTACCTCAGAAAGCTCTACGGGATAGTTGCCTTTGTAGATATTGCCGAAATGACCGTCAATGGCAATCATGTCGCCGGTGATGAAATGGTGTCCGTTTATTTCGCATTGTTTCAGGTTTTCAAACACCCGCAGGTCGGTACAGTTTACCACACAGGCTTTGCCAAGGGTAACGGCGGTAACGGCGGCATGCGAGGTGGCTCCGCCTTTGGCAGTGAGCAGACCGTCGCATTTAAATACCATGCCGATGTCGTCGGGTACGGTATCGGGGCGAACCAGTATCACGTTTTTACCTGGATTATAGGCATGCAGGCTGTCAATATCCTGTTCGTCGAAGGCAAGCAAGCCGTTCATGGCGCCTCCGCCTATGCCCGTTCCCCTGCCTACGTGGTGCATCTCTTCGGTGCGGGTGGTAAACATGTACACCTGCGTTTGTCTCTGCATGTGGATGTCGCGGGTTTGCAATATGTAGAGGTCTTTAGGGTCTTCCGATTCAAAGGTAAACTCTATCTCCTGTGGAGGATAGCCGTGGTTTTCTATCATATCAACGGAGAGCTGTTTCATCCGCTGGTAGATTTCGGGGTGCATAGATTGCAGCGAATCGCCTTCCATGTTCAGTTGTTTGCGCTGTGTCTCGCTCACCGGGAGGGTATTCACCAGTCCGGCAACGATGTCTTCGCCCTGGCTGCAAAGGGTAAAATCGCCCCATAGATGCACCCCCGGGCGGTCGCGGTTGGGGTTCTGGGTAAAGAGTACCCCTGTTCCGGAGGTGTAATTCAGGTTGCCTAAGATCATCTTCTGCACGATGACGGCAGTACCCCATTCGTCGGCAAACTGCAGATGACGGCGATACACCTGCGCCCTTTCCGATCCCCAGGAATCAAAAACCTTGTCAATGGCATATTTCAGTTGCTTCAGCAGATTCTGTTCAAAGAAGACGTGGTTGTCGTCAATCGCTTTTTTGTACGAAAGGGCAATGTCGCGCATCTGTTCGTGTGTAAACTTGATCTTCAAGGCAACGTCATACTTCTTCTTGTATTCGAGGATGATCTTATCGAATACATCCCTCGCTATGCCATGTGCCATACCCCAGCTTTGCAGGAAACGGCGGTAGCAGTCCCATGCCGTCCAGCCGAAGTTGGGCTGGCGGCTCAGCAACTCGGTGAAGGTGTCGTTCATCCCTACGTTAAGGTAGGTATCCATGGCACCTGGCATGGAGATGGCGGCTCCGGAACGTACCGACAGCAACAGTGGACGCTGAGGATCGCCCAGCCGGCATCCGCAGAGTCTTTCCAGGGCTTCCACTTCTTTATCTATCAAAGTTTCTATTTCGCGGTTTACTTCCGGATGGTGGCTGATGGCATTGCGGCGGCGGAACACCTCTGTGGTAAGGATGAATCCTAAAGGAACCGGCAGTCCGGCAAGCAACAGCTTTTTCAGGAAGAAAGCCTTGGAGCCAAGAAATATCTGGTTGTCCATCTTCACCGTGCGTTCATACAACGGGCTGATGATAAGGTCGGAATTGTACGACATCACGTCGTTTATCAGGTCCTTGTCCAGTTTATCCACCATGTTTTGCAGCGAATGCAGAATTTTCTGCACTAAGTTGTCCAACGGCTGTACCAGGAAAGCCGAGGAGATGACATCCCTGAAAAACTCTTCCGACTTTTTATGTATCAGTTGTTTTGTCTCTTTTTCAGAGATGTTCTCATCTTTTACAAATAACTGAGGAACCACTATCTTTAGCGGGTATTCGTACGAACTGAGGAAATATTTTTTTACAATCTTGCTCACATCGTCGGCAATAAACTGGAAGATATTCAGATATTGGTCGAGTGAAAAACTCTGCGAAGTGAGACTGTATCTGAGCATTTGCAGGTTGGAGTCGAATCCCTGGCTACTGATGCCGTCTAATTCCAGCCCTTCGCGGAAGTATTCGAGCAGTTCGTAGATGCGGTTAAGTGTCTTTTGCGAAATATAGTTCAGGTTGACGTTGTTCACTATCTTCTCCATCAGCCGGGTGGCTATCCTTTCGAGACGGAAGGTGAGCCCAAGTGCTTCAAACTTGTCTTCGCGGTACACGCCATACATCGAAGGGATGCCGATGGCAATGTGCCGTTTATGGTAGATATTTTCCCATCCTTCACTAAGCTTGGGGTTGAAGATGATCTGCTTCAGCTTGTCCATGAAATGATAGATCATCCGCATGGCACGGTCGTAGTGATTAGTGCTGAGTGCCTGGTCAAATTTTCCTATCTCTTCCGGGCTCAGGAAGGGATATTGGTTCATAATGGAGATGATGTCTTCGGTGTCGAAGGAATACTTTTCTTTCAGCAGGAAATACAGGTTGCGGATGTCGTTCAGCCGGAGCACATCGCGGTCGTTTTTCTCAGGTAGTTTCTCAAGGTAAGATTTGAAATCCGGATAATCAAGGTTCAGCAGGTCGTCGGGTGTGCAGTTGTTTTGTTTGCACATCTCCGCCAGCATACGGTGTACCGGGAGGAACCATTCGCTTTGCAGGTCTATTGACTCGTAAACATCGTTGGGCAAGTGGGGTTTCAATGCCTCCAGATTGCCATCGTACCAGAAATAAAATACGTTACGGGTAAGTTCTATCAGGGTGTTGTTGCTTTCGGTGTGTACCTGCTTTCGCAAAAAATGCACCAGGCGGTCTTCCCGCTTCGATATTTCGTCCATCGAAGTGGTAACGTTGCGTATTCCGCCTTCGGCACCAATCTCATTGAAATAAACCGGGAAAATACGCGTAAGCTGTTTTACTTTTTTATAGTAAGGTGCAATGTTTGAGTTTAGTATCTTGGTGATTTCCCTTTGAAAAAGGTCGGTATCGCTGATGAAGATTCCGCCCAGCCGCAAGTTGACGATAAGTGCCGACAGCAGCTTCTCCATCATCGCCTGCGAATATTCTATCAGCTCCAGCCACACGCGGATGTTCTTGATGTGATTGGGATTTACGCTTAGTTGCCAGTCCTCGTTCACATACACTATGCCCGGCGTTTCAAAGCCAAAGTCAATGAGCCGTTTCTCAAACTCGTTGACGAGGTGCTTGTCCTCAGTAGGGTCGAGGTCAATGTTTTTCTTACCTAAAACCAGCAAAAAATCAAGCACTGCAGAGGTATGTTCACCACGCAGGTCTTCTGCCATGTGGAACATTTTCTCGGTAAACGACTCAATCTCTCCCGGCTTCAGTTCATCCATTGCCTTATCAAGCAGGCGACCAATGTTCCAGATGAGACGTTCTTTCATTTCCACCATCCCCGGAAGGTGAAGCAAGTAAAAAGTGTAATAAAACTTATCGGTAAAAGTTTCAAAATGCGAAGTATAATCAATAAAATGCGAAGCCATGTCGTCGTAGGTGGCATCGGTTTCGGTAAGAGCATCCCAGTTGCCTGCTTGCTGCAACTTCTGTATTTTTTCATCAAAAAAAGGTGCACCTATTCCGGCTATTTCATTGGTATAATCCTTGCTGAACAGTTGTTTTTTATTTTTGTACCATTGCTCTGTTTCGGTGCTGTGCTTCCAGAATTCCACATTGCTTTGCAGAATATTGCGGGTAAGCTGCAGGATGGGCTCGGTGAAAACGGGTATTTTCACTGCCTTTTTCAGAAAACGGAGAACAAATCTTGAACTTTTAATGAAGCTGTCTATGTTGGCGGAGAAATGTTTCTGCAAAATTTCCAATGTGAGTAAACCTGTTTGTGTAAGCTCTTTCTTTTCAGCGGTAAGCTTGTCAATAAACTCAAACAGGGTGCGGATTGCCAGCACCTGCAAATCTTCGCTGATGCCTTTGGTAAACAGGGTATCGTACACCGAAAGAATTACCAAATAAGCTTTTTCGGCTTCCGGTAGGGTGGTGTAAAACCAAAAGTCGGTGAGCATCATCTCGCGCAATTGTTCCACCACGAACTTCCGGTTGGAGAATGGGTGCTGGAACTCGATAAAGCAGTCGGAAGCACGTTTGCTGATGCCGTAATAATCTTTCGAAAGCTCGATAAACTGCTGATGTTCCGGCGGGATTACAATGTTTTTGTAACGGGTTTCGGCGAGGTTGGCTTCCAGAGCCTGGGACACAAATTTTTCCTTTTTAATCATCTCGGCAGGTTTCATCATTTCTCCAAAAATACACATTTTCGGAGTTTGTTAGATAGACTCATCAATAAATAGAACTATATAACGAAAACTGCTACGAAGATTCCATGAGGAAATATGATACTTTTAGCTATTTAAGGTTCATAAACCTTAACCGTTGATACCTTGATATATTCGGTTTTAATTCCAATGTGGTGCGAATTATTGCATTCGTAATCTGAGTTCGCGATAAAATATGTTTTACATCTGCCTGACAATAACCCGTCAGGGTTTTAATATCCATAGAAAGGATTTTTTATTTTTTGTAAATTCTCCGTTAGGAGATCAAATAATTAATGCCCTACTACGGACAATCTTTTATAAAAAATCAACATTCTATCAGCCCAATCACTTATTTATTGAATCTGATGTTTATATCCGCGAATTCCATAAAAAAGAATGTACAGATAGCAAATAAGGGTAATCAGGAATGAGTGATGAATACCAAAATGATCCGCAAGTACACCCATAAGCAACGGAACAATTGCTCCACCTACAATTGCCATACATAAAATTCCGGATCCCTGGCTGGTATTTTTACCCAAGCCATTAATGGCAAGGGTAAAAATAGTCGGAAACATGATGGAATTGAACAGTCCAACGGCAATAATGGGCCACATGGCAAATTTACCACTTGAAATTACGGTAACGGTAACCAGAATAACCACAATACCTGCCATAATGGAAAGAGTGCGGCTGGGTTTGTTTTTCCCAAAAAAGAAACCTGCAAGATTTATAACTACAAAAACAAGGAACAATGCTGCAAGGGTAGTTTCTTTGGTAAGATACCATGCCAGGAAAAATGCAAACACCATGGTTGCAGCATAAAGCATATACCTGGTACTCTGTTTTTTTATTCCCGTTAAGGAAATTGCGCCCAAAAACCTTCCGATCATTGCTCCGCCCCAATACATCGCCACATATTTTGCGCCTTCCGTTTCAACCAGACCGGCAATATCGGGTTCTTTAAAAAAATTGATAAGAAAACTACCAATGGAAACTTCACCACCAACATACAAAAAAATGGCTATAGCTCCCAAAACCAGGTGTGGATAAGCCCAGGCACTTCCGGCTGCTTTCTCCTGGCTTTCTGCTTTGATATTTGGTAATTTAGCAAAAGCAAATACCATTGCAATCACGAAAAGTGCAAGAGCAATTCCGATGTAAGGTATTTGTACAGTAGCTGCTTTTTCAGCGGCAACGGTATGATTGGAAAGGATAAGCAATCCTCCGAAGACGGGAGCAATGGTTGTTCCCAAAGAGTTGAATGCCTGCGTCATATTTAGTCTTCCCGAAGCGGTTTCCGGTGCTCCTAAAATGGCGACAAACGGATTTGCTGCTACCTGAAGAATGGTAATTCCGGTTGCCAGGATAAAGAATCCGGTAAGGAATACTCCATAACTTATTAATACCGATGCGGGATAAAACATTAATGCACCTATTCCGGTTACGACTAATCCAAGTACAATACCACTTTTATAACCAATTTTCCCCACTACCCATCCTGCAGGCAGCGACATGATGGCGTATGCCCCGAAAAAAGTAAACTGGATAAGCATTATCCTGGTGTAATTCAGCTCGAAAAGGGATTTTAAATGCGGAATCAGAATATCGTTCAGGCAGGTAATAAAACCCCACATGAAAAATAAAGAAGTTAACAATGCCAATGCGGGTTTGTAATTGATCCGCTGCACCAGCGTACCATTTGCCTGTTCAAGATTTTTGGATGTAGAAATTGCCATAGGTGGGTTTTATTTTTAAATGGTTTAGGTTAATCATTCATTATATATCCTGTATATCCGTTAATTGTATTTTTAATAAGAATTCTATTTCCCTTCAATTTTTCTTTTTAGGTTTACATATCACTTATTTTGTGTGTAATATACAGTAAGTGTGTATGAATACATAGAATTTACTTACCCTACAAATTTATTTATAAAATTAGACTTTTAGTTTGCTAAATTTGATTTCACTGTAATATTTTTTCTATCATTGCAAAAAATGTTTGTGTACTATTAACACTAATATTTTTTGAAAGTATTTAAAGTATAGAGTATCAACATTATAATATATAAATGGAAGAAGGTCTAATACCTTATGTATCGGTTGATTGTGTAATTTTTGGTTTCGACTTTGAAAAACTGAATGTTTTACTAATTGAGCGCAAAGTGGACATAGAAGGCACTGTTTTCAGAGATATGAAACTTCCCGGAGACCTGATTCGCTATGATGAAGATATAGATGCTTCTGCGTCAAGGGTATTATTCGAGCTCACCGGTATGAAAAATATTTACCTGGAACAGTTTTACACTTTTGGTTCTGTGAATCGTATAAAAGAAAAAACCCGCGATATCATCTGGTTACATTCTATTGATCACCCGGAAGAAAGAGTAATTACTATCGCATATTATTCATTGGTTAAAATTGAAAGCCGGGAAATTTCGGAAGCAAAAATTGTAAACAATGCTAGCTGGCATGCCATTACCGAAATTACCGAACTTGCTTTCGACCATCGGGAAATTATTGATAAAGCACTCGAAGCCTTAAGAAATAAATTGCGTACGCAACCCATCGGATTCGAATTGCTTCCCGTAAAGTTTACTATAGGTCAGTTACAAAAACTGTATGAAGTAATTTTCGGCACCCGGCTCGATAAACGGAATTTCAGGAAGCGTATTGCCAGTATTCCTTACATCGTCTCCCTAAATGAAAAGCAAAAGGGGGTAGCACATAAACCTGCACAGTTGTATAAGTTCGACAAGAAAAAGTATTCCCGTTCAAAAACCGAAGATTTGTATTTTTCGGTATAAATCATTATTCAACAGGTAACGACTGCAAAACTTCTGAAGAAACAATTTTACCCACAGGATATTTATTTACTGCCCTATCCCAGTAAGGCGATTTACTATAAAACCAATTTAAGATACCCCAGGAATCTTTGGCAAATTCAGGTTCGTTTTTCATTTTTTCCTCAAATTCGTTTTTCAAATCCAGATTTTCCGCCAGCATCTTTCGTGCAAGAACTTCCAAAACATAAGTTTCGCCGTATTCCTTCTGCTCAAAAATAGCATCCATAAAACCCCAGGAAATAAAGCTGTCAAAAGCTTTTGGTTCAAAAAAATGTGCTATTACCTTTGCAGAACGCTGATCCGTTTTCACCACAACAGATCCGGCAGGGAACATTCTTTCTTCTTCCGTTGCATCATAATTAACTTCCAAACGATGACGGCTTTCGTAAGGTTTTTCACTCCATTTTGGATTTTTAAACCGGTAAGCGGTAATCTTTATTTTCGTAGGTGCTTTTAAAATTTTATAATCTATTGAATGAATGCCGAGTAGTTCAATAATACTTATCCATTCCGGAGGAAGAATATAGGCGGCCGGGAGTAAAACAGAATCTTCCACTACGGGATGGTTAAACATGGTGATCATAAAAGTTTCCGGTTTTGTTTTATCGTACTGAAACCATAACCCTCCGCTTAGATCACTTTTAACTGCTTCATATTGCACTCCTTTAAAGGACACCTGGGTGCTGTCGGCAAAAGATTCTCGAAAAGCAACCGGAAAATACTTGTTACGAAATGTTTCTGAAACAGTGTTCCGGTCGGCTTCCTTAGTTAGTTTTATAAGGCTTTTGTATTCTTTATTTAAAAGTAAAGCTGTTTGTTTCAGCAATTCATAAGTTGCCTCCACTCTGGTTTTATAATCTTTCAGCATGTGGGTTTCGATGAGCAGGCAGGGACGGTTTTGTATAGCACAATATCCACCGCAAAGCATTGGGGGTGCGACATTTACAACTAACCCACTTCTTGGGTCATGCCATTCCCGAAAAGAAACATAAGGGAACATTGGTAATTTAGCCTCTTCCATTTTCTTTTCAACGGACTGAAGATAAACATCTTTTGTCCATGCAGTAAGTTTAGCATCCATGTTTCCGTATAGTTCCAAGCCATATGTTAAAACATATTGATAATCTGCACCGTCAGTAACATGGCAATCCACCGTAAAATCCGGCAACCAACGGTTAAAAAGTTTCAGCCAGGCTTTCATTTCCGGGGCATCGGCTTTCATGTAGTCCCGGTTCAGGTTGAGATTTTGGGCGGTAACCCTCCAACCCATTTCCTTTGGTCCATCCTGATTGATGCGATTGTAAGGGCCAAATCTTTCATGCCCATCTACATTAAAAATTGGGATAAATAAAATAGTAAGATGGTCGAGCAAACCGGGATATTTATTATTGATCACTAAATCACGAATTAACATCAATCCTGCGTCTTTACCATCTGGTTCTCCGGGATGTACACACGCCTGAATAAGCACCACGGCATTTCCTGAATTTCTGACAGTTTCAGGAGTGAAATTTTTATTTTTATCAATGATCAGCGCCGGAATATCTCTTCCCTGAGGGCTTTTGCCAAAAATATCATAATGTATTAAAGGCGAATAATCTACAAGCTGTTTGCAATATTTAATAGTTTCATCGTACCGCGGCGTTTCGGTACAACCGCTTTTTTCGTAATAAGTATCCCAGATGGGATTCTGCGAAAAGCCTAAAAAATATAAAAAGCTTAAAAACAGTATAGTAATAGATTTTTTCATGAAAGGAAATTATCAGTCAATTCCAAAACAGATGTCCATATTTTTTGCTTTCTGGATCAAAGGAAGATCGGTAGGGACATTCCTTACTTTTCCTTCTACTTCTTTTAAAGAAATGGAAGTACTGATATTATCCACAATAGCAACCATTTGTCCAAATTTACCTTCGGCTATTAAATCCACAGCCTGGGTTCCGTAACGGGTAGCAAGCAGGCGATCCATCGGAGATGGGCTGCCGCCACGCTGAATATAGCCCAGTATGGTTTCACGGGTTTCCAGTTCTACCTGTTTACGAATAAGTTTTGCAATATATTTAGCAGCAGAGTCTTCCTTTTTGGGTTTTTTAATACCTTCCGCCACCACTATGATGGAATATGCTTTTTTTTGTTCTACACGTTTTTGCATATAATTTTTAATAACATCCTCATTATAACCTAATTCCGGAATAAGGATCAAATCGCCACCACCGGCTATACCGGAATACAAAGCCAGCCATCCGGCATGATGTCCCATTACTTCAATGATCATGATGCGTTTATGGGAGTTTGCGGTGGTATGTAACCGGTCAATGGCATCGGTAGCTATCCAAACTGCCGAATCGAATCCGAAAGTTTGGTCGGTTCCCCAAACGTCGTTATCAATGGTTTTTGGTATCCCAATAATATTCATTCCCTGTTCAGCAAGTAGCGCCGCTGTTTTCTGGGTACCATTTCCTCCTATACAAACCAAGGCATCCAAATTCATCTCCTCATAATTTTTTTTAATCAGAAGAGGCTTTTCGTTTTTGTTAAAAATACTTTCCCCTTTTTTAAAAGGTTTTTCCCGCGAAGTACCTAATATGGTGCCACCTAAAGTCAGAATGCCGGAAAGATCGTTTTCTTTCAGTTCGACAAACTCTTTATTAATAAGCCCCAGATACCCAGAGGAAATACCTATCAGTTCCATTCCGTATTTTACAATGGCTGTTTTACCAACACCCCGGATTGCCGCATTGATACCCGGGCAATCGCCTCCTGCGGTAAGTATGCCAATCCGCATTCCTTTTGCCTTTTTAGTCATATTTTTTGTTTTTTTCTGATATATTTTTGAAAATCATAAAAGTCAATATTTCACCTTTTTTAAAATTCGTGTCTGTAAAAATACAATTTTGGACTATCCTTCCTATATTTGCCTGAAATATTTTGTGTATGATAAAATCTATGACCGGCTTTGGGAAAAGCACTTTTGAATGGAAATCAAAAAAAATAATTATTGAAATTAAGTCGCTTAACAGTAAAATTTTAGATATCAACTCCAAGATTGCCAACGGGTATCGTGCAAGGGAGATTGAAATACGTTCAGAAGTGGGAAAAACATTAGAAAGAGGGAAAATTGACATCAGCGTTTCCATTGAATACAAAGGGGATACCAGTCCCTACACTATCAATCGCAACCTTGTTAAAAAATATTATAACGAATTAAAAAACCTCTCCGCCGAGCTGAATGAAAAAGAAGAAAATCTGTTTTCCTTGATTTTGAAAATGCCGGATGTATTGGTTGCGGAAAGAGATGAACTGGATGAAGATGAATGGAAATTATTTCGCAAGGGTCTGCTGACAGCCCTAAGCCAAACCGAGGAATTTCGAACCCAGGAAGGTAATATGCTGATGCACGATTTCGTTAATCGTATTTATTTGATATTAAGTTATCTTAATGCAATTGAGACTTTTGAAAAAGAGCGGATTGTCAACCTTAAAGAACGTTTTCGCAAAAGTTTTGCCGAACTGAAGGAAGAAATTAAAATTGATGAAAATCGCTTTGAACAGGAATTAATTTATTATATCGAAAAAATTGATATTACCGAAGAAAAAATACGCTTAAAAAATCATTGCGATTATTTTATCATTACTCTGCAGGAAGCCGTTTCGCAAGGGAAAAAACTTTCCTTCATTACCCAGGAAATAGGACGTGAAATCAATACTATAGGATCAAAAGCCAATGAAGTAAACATTCAAAAACTGGTCGTGCAGATGAAGGATGAATTAGAGAAAATTAAAGAACAATTGGGGAATATTTTGTAGAGGAACAGGAAATATTTTTACATCATAATATTATTATAATGAATATTTCATCATCAGATATAGCCTTCCATAAAAAACTTATCATTTTCAGTGCCCCCAGTGGAGCCGGTAAGACAACCCTTGTTAAAAAGTTACTTGCAATTCCGGAACTCCGGCTCGAATTTTCCATTTCTGCTACAAGCCGTCCCAAAAGAGAAACAGAAGCTGACGGAACAGATTATTACTTCATTACCCCTGAGAAATTCAAGCAAAAAATTGCAAATGACGAATTTGTGGAATGGGAGGAAGTATATGCCGGCAATTGTTACGGGACGCTGAAGTCGGAACTGGAAAGAATCTGGGCAAAGGGGAATAATGTTCTTTTTGATGTAGATGTTAAAGGTGGTCTTAGCCTGAAAAAAATATTCGGGGACAAGGCACTTGCAATTTTTGTACAACCCCCTTCGCTGCAAGTGTTGGCTGAACGCCTGAAAAACCGGGGCACCGAAAGTCCTGTCAGTTTGCAAAAACGACTCGACAAAGCAAGCTACGAAATGACATTTGCAAAACAATTTGATTACATTGTAGTTAATGATATTTTGGAAGGAACTGTTCAGAAATCCAGGGAGTTGGTAGAGTCATTTATAAATTATATTTAATAAAACATGGATAACACAGATTTGACTAACCCTGATAGCTACCGGAATAAATAAAATTAGTGTCATCAGTGTTCAAATCATTTGTTTTTTAAAAATTGGAATTTCTCCATTTATGGGTAAAGAAAAAAAAAATATAGGTCTTCTTTTTGGCAGCTTCAATCCTATTCACCTGGGGCACATGATTATTGCTGAATTTATGGTGAATAATACTGATTTGGATGAGACATGGTTTGTCGTTTCGCCTCATAACCCTTTGAAAAAGAAAGAAACATTGCTGGCTGATATACATCGCCTTGCGATGGTTCGCATTGCGGTAGAAAATGATTCCCGTTTTCGTGTTTGTGATATCGAGTTTAAAATGCCAAAACCTTCATATACCATTCACACATTGACATATCTAAGCGAAAAGTATCCTGATTATCAGTTTACGCTGATTGCCGGTACAGATATTCTTCCTACTTTTAATAAATGGAAAAATTATGAAAAAATATTAGATAATTATCATATTTATATTTATCCCCGTCCAGGAAAGCAAAGCCGTCAATTTTTAGATAATACTAATGTTCAATTAATAAAAGCCCCAATGATAGAAATATCTTCCAGTAATATACGACAGTACATTCGTGAAGGAAAAAAACCAGTATATATGTTACTTCCTAAAGTATGGCAATATATACAGGAAATGCACTTTTATAAGAAATAAACTTACGGTTTACACAAGTAATCATCGAAAAAGTGAAAACTTCATTTTCCGCTAATTTTTTTTATAATTTTGCCATCAATTTCAAAATTATTGATTTCAACAAATTTCTTTCGTATGAAAAAAGATAAACAAGTATTCGACCTTATAAGAGAGGAAGAAGAGCGTCAGTTACACGGCATCGAACTCATCGCCAGTGAAAACTTTGTCAGTAATCAGGTACTAAAAGCCATGGGAAGTGTGCTCACCAATAAATACGCCGAAGGTTATCCTGGGAAACGTTACTATGGTGGTTGCCAAATTGTTGACCAAACAGAACAAATAGCTATTGACCGCGCCAAGGTACTTTTTGGGGCTGAATGGGCAAACGTACAACCCCATTCGGGGGCGCAAGCCAATATGGCCGTTTTAATGACCGTTTTGAAACCAGGCGATACCTTTATGGGTCTCGACCTGTCGCATGGTGGTCACCTATCGCATGGTTCACCTGTCAATTCTTCGGGTATTCTCTACCGTCCGGTAGCTTACGGAGTAGAAGAAGCCACAGGTACCGTTAATTATGATAAAATGGAAGAAATTGCCTTGCGTGAATGTCCAAAACTTATCATTGCAGGAGCTTCAGCATATTCACGCGATTGGGACTACAAACGCATGCGTAACATAGCCGATAAAATCGGTGCTATCCTCATGGCAGACATTGCCCACCCTGCAGGTTTAATCGCCAGGGGCTTGCTGAATGATCCCCTGAAACATTGTCATATTGTTACCACTACAACCCATAAAACCCTTCGCGGACCCCGCGGAGGAATGATACTCATAGGAAAAGATTTTGAAAACCCCTGGGGACTGAAAACACCCAAGGGGGAAATAAAAAAGATGTCGCAGCTACTTGATTCGGCTGTATTTCCAGGAGTTCAGGGCGGTCCGCTCGAACATATTATTGCTGCAAAAGCTGTAGCATATGGCGAAGCTCTTTCTGACGAATACATGGATTACATAGTACAGGTGAAAAAAAATGCCAATGTAATGGCAAAAGCTTTCGTGGAAAAAGGCTACCACGTAATCTCCGGAGGTACTGATAATCACCTGATGCTTATTGATTTGAGGACCAAGTTCCCAAATATTACTGGAAAACAAGTAGAAAATACACTCGTACGAGCCGACATCACTGTAAACAAAAATATGGTTCCTTTCGACAGCCGTTCGCCTTTTCAAACTTCAGGACTACGCGTAGGTACACCCGCCATTACTACCCGTGGTATCAAAGAAGTACATATCCCGCCCATTGTTGAATTGATTGACGAAGTTATCGGTAACATAGAAAATGAAGCGAAATTAGAAAACGTAATCGAATCTGTTCGCAAACGTGTCAATGAACTAATGTCTGATTTTCCCTTGTTTGCTTATTAAACAGCTTTCATTTTCCCAAATGTAACCATCCATAAACGAGAATACAATAATCAGTAATCCTTGTAAAAACTGCTTTCTGAATAAAGGAAGCAGTTTTTTTATTGTGTAATTTGCTTTTTATAATCCACAGGGATGGAAAAACGAAATGGACAATCATAATTATTTCAGTAAAATGTGTTTTTTTACATAACTTTGTAGATATTTGCTCCACCGAAAATCAGGCTGTTGGATAGAAAAAGCAGATACTGCATTCTATTCATTTTGCAATGAAATTTGTTCAATTACACCATATTATGTTATGAGAAAACTTTTACTCCTCCTTTTATCAATCATTTCCCTACAGATTTTTGCAGGAAATTGGGTAGGTACTACCTCTGGAAAATCAGTTCCTGCTTCCGTGTCATTGGTTTCATCCGATGCTTCACAAACGACTATAAGCATTACCATTGAAGGATATTCCCTACAAACCGTTCAAACTCCAAGGGGCGAAGCCAGCATACTTAACTGTGAAAATACATCCCCCCTCCTGCAGGCAGGAGCACCCGACTTGAGAAAATTCACCGCTTCCTTTATCATCCCTGATAAGGCAAAAACAGATTACATGATTATTGCTTCCGAATACAAGGACTATTTTAATATTGAAATAGCTCCTTCCAAAGGCAATCTGTATCGCAATATTGATCCTGCTTCTGTTCTTTATACATATGGAAAGGAATATACTATTGATGCATTTTATCCTGGCAGGCTTGTTGCACAGGGCAATCCTTACATCTTACGCAATTTCAGAGGGCAGGCAATAGATGTGTATCCATTTCAATATAACCCGGTTACTAAAGTGTTACGGGTTTATACCCATTTGGAAATCAAAATATTTGCTACGAATGAAGAAGGTACAAATCCGTTCATTGGTAGCAAAAACCTCAGGCATTCAAATACTGAATTCGATGCCATTTACCAGAGTACATTCCTAAATGCTCCTGCAAATAATTATACAGATGTTGAAGAACAGGGGAGTATGTTGATAATAAGCTATGGGTCATTTATGACAGCAATGCAGCCTTTAATTGATTGGAAGAATCAGCAGGGTATTGCCTGCGAAATAGTAGATGTGGCAACCATTGGTAACGCCAATGCTATAAAGGATTATATAACAAATTATTACAATACACACAATCTTACCTATGTTTTATTGGTGGGAGATGCAGCACAGGTTCCCACACTGAATGCTTCGGGAGGTTCTTCCGACAACAGTTACAGCTATATAGTTGGTAACGACCATTATCCTGATTTATTTGTGGGAAGATTCTCTGCAGAAAATATTCAGCAAGTAGAAACCCAGGTACAAAAAGTGCTGAATTATGAAAAAAATCCATTAACCACCATTGATTGGTTTTCGCAGGGAGTAGGAATAGCTTCCAGCCAAGGACCCGGCGATGATAATGAGTACGACTGGCAGCATATTCGCAATATCCGCACCAAATTGCTTGATTATACCTATACTTCCGTTGCCGAACTTTACGATGGCAGCCAGGGAGGATTCGATGCTCCCGGCAATCCCACTTCCGCCATGGTAGCTACTGAAATCAATACAGGGAGAGGCATAATCAACTATACGGGACATGGCAGCGAAACGAATTGGACAACTACCGGATTTTCAAATACAAATGTGAATGCTCTTGCCAATGATAACATGCTACCATTCATTATTTCAGTAGCCTGTGTAAACGGTAAATTTGCCGGATTAACCTGTTTTGCAGAAGTCTGGCTCAGGGCACAGCACAACGGGCAGCCTTCGGGTGCCGTTGCGGCTTTAATGTCAACCATCAACCAGAGTTGGGACCCTCCAATGGATGGTCAAGATGCAATGAATGAGATTCTTACAGAAATGATACCGGGTAATGTTAAAAGAACATTCGGTGGAATAACCATGAACGGCTGCATCTTGATGAATGATGAATACGGAGCCGACGGCATGGAAATGACGGATACTTGGAATATTTTTGGCGATCCATCACTGATGGTCCGCACCCAGATGCCAACTGCCATAACGGCTACACATCCTTCCACAGTACCTGTCGGAACTTCCCAGATTGCAGTAAATGCCAGTACCGGTTCAGGTTTAGTGGCTCTTACCATCAATAACCAGATAATTGCCACCGCCAATCTTTCCCTTGGAAGTGCAAATCTTAATTTCCCGGCACTCACCGAAACAGGCACCATTCATATTGTAATTACCGCCTTTAACAGAATTCCTTACATAACTGATATTGCCGTTGTAAATTCCGAACCTGCAAACATTATCTTTAATAAATTTACCATCAACGATGGCAATGGAAACAACAACGGACAACCCGACTACAACGAGAATATCTTTTTATCGGTAACCCTTGAAAATACGGGGGGTAGCCCTGCAAATAACCTTACCTCCATCCTGAGTTGCAATGATACATACGTTACCATAACTGACAATTCCGAATTGTACGGAACCATCGCTGCCGGGCAACAATCAACTCCTGCTGATGGATTTGCTTTCACTATTGCCAACAATATCCCCGACCAGCACAAATTAAATTTTACCATTACCACTACCGATGGCATTACAGAGTGGATGAGCGACTTTTTTATGAATGCCAATGCTCCGGTATTGTCTGTTAATAATTTATTAGTGAATGATGTAGCAGGAAACAACAATGGAAGGCTCGATGCAGGAGAAATTGCCCAGATGAACGTTTCCATTTCCAACCAGGGACATAGCGATGCATCCTCCCTGACTGTATTGTTAAGCACCCTTAATACCTATGTATCCATAGTAAACTCATCAGTAAATATTCTCCAGCTTTCTGCGGGAGAAACTTCGGAAGCCCAGTTTGCTGTACAAGCAAATCCGGAAGTACCTATAAACGGCTATGCCATATTCAATGGCGAAGTACAGTGCGCAGGTTACCAGGTAGATAAAAATTTTTCAATTCCTTTTGCCTGGCATGTAGAAAATTTTGAAAGCGGAGACTTTTCCCAGTTCAACTGGCAACAGGGTGGAAATGCCGACTGGACTATTTCGCCTTCATCAGCTTTTGAAGGAGGATTTTGTGCCAAATCAGGTATTATTTCCAACGACCAGACAAGTGAACTGCTGCTGCAATACTATGTTGAAAATCCAGACAGTATCCTCTTTTACAGCAAAACTTCTTCCGAAAACGCAGACTACCTGAAATTTTATATTGACGATTTGCAAAAAGGGCAATGGGGTGGCGAAAACGACTGGAACAAGAAAGTATTTGCCATTGAAGCTGGAGTTCATACTTTTAAATGGGTTTATGCAAAAAATTCAGGTGGGACGCAAGGCAGCGACGCCGTTTGGATTGATTTAGTCCGACTTCCAGAAGATGTAATGCCTTCAGCTTCTGCAGGTGATGATGCAGAAATTTGTGAATTAGTAACCTACACACTATCAGGGAGTGCCAATGCCTATGTTTCATTGCACTGGACAACTTCTGGAACGGGAACTTTCGACAATCCAAACATTTTGCAACCCGAATACACCCCCGGGGATTCAGATATTGAAAATGGAAGCGTAACTCTTACCCTTACAGCC
>JALOCA010000052.1 GCA_023227965.1 Lentimicrobiaceae bacterium
TTTCAGGACGTTTCTGGACAGTCTGCCATTCGAATCACTTCCGCTCCGTAAAAAAGAGGCAGTCTGTATACTAACCGATGGTCAAGACCAATGGGGCGTAGCCTATTCTACATATATTTTAGCAAAACAAGCCGGGTTTGATATCGAATTTCAACATGGCGATCAACCCATTAAGGATGCGCCCATGTACATTCTTCCGTCAATCAAAGGACTGTCTCTGATCAATCGCAATGAATGGTTGACTTTGCTTGATAAAGTAAAAAATGGAGCGATACTGTATGTCTCCTTCGATCTGGGCTTCCTCTCCCCTTTCCTTGAACCGGCAGGTATTGAAGTGGTTATGAGTCAAAACCGGAAAGAACAGGCAAGTTTTATATCCAATGACGGATCGATCAAATCGTTTTCGATGAATGCAGTACGTAAGTTGAACATTACAACTACGACAGCCAAGGTACTGGCTCATGAAAAGGATGACAACCCGATATTCACAGTTAATTCGTACGGGAAAGGGAAAATCTATTTCCTTGGATTCCCAATGGAGATGAATTTGACAAAAATACCGGGAGGATTTACAGAAAAACCTGACGAATGCTGGAAAGTTTATCAGACTATCGCAGCCGAAATTATAAAAGGAAACCGGACAGTGCAGAAAAACGATCCTTATGTGGGAATTACAGAACATGATCTGTCACCGGACGAGAAGGTTGTCGTATTGGTTAATTATTGTCCCGTCGATAGAGATGTGCCCTTATCAATCAACACCGAATGGAAAGTTGAGAAAACTCTTTATGGGAAGCTTCAGGGAAATTCTATGGTCAGACTAAATGCCAATGATGCCTGCGTATTACAATTAAAATATCTAAAATAAAAAGTTAACCAATCAAGGGTTGTCAATGCATTGTTTAGAGGCAGTAACATAGCCAGGTTCGGAGCTCTCAACAGTGAGATGTGTGGAAAAATATGCCCCTGCTACGCTATAAATGATATTAGGAAAAAAATCAATAATTCATTGCCGTATGGAGCCTGAATTTCCAGTAACCACAAGCTATGAAAATCGAATTTGATATTACTTTTAGTAAAATTAAATTTAGTCTTTATTAGGTATATATTTGATTACGTGACTGAAGAGTTAAGAAATATTCTGTGGATTAAGTTTAAGGATGGAGATAACGACGCCTTATCTAATCTTTATGTGGAGTTTGCTCATGAATTGTATTCATATGGACTTAAAATCGCAAAAGATGAGTATTTGGTTAAAGATTGTATACAAGAAACCTTCATCCAATTAATTGAGAGAAGAAAAATGCTTTCAATTACGGCCAGCATTCATATTTATCTTTTTAAATCCCTTCGAAACAGAATCCTTGAAGAATTAAGAACAAAATCCAAAAAACAAAACATTATTGGACAGCTATCGGAGAGGCATTATGAATACGAACAACATGCTGAGCAATTGATTATTGATTTAGAAGTAAAAAAAAACATTAGGGATACAGTAAGTTTATCTATTGCAAAACTACCCAGTCGTCAAAAGGAGATCGTCTATTTAAAATATACCCAAGGTTTTAATTACGATGAAATTGCAGAATTGCTCAATATTGATAAAGCCTCGGCCCGAACACTTCTTTATCGCTCGTTAAAATCTATAAAGGATCAATTGAGCAATAGCGTTCTCCTGCTTCTGTTTATTTTTAGCTCCTTTCCACATCGGCAACAACCTGATATTTAGTTTGTTTGTAAATATTGTCGAAAAAGTACAAATTTTTGTCTATAAAATTGGGCTCTGATCATTAATTAGTAGAGTTATTCCGATTTAAATGTCAAAGAATAAAAATATAACAGATTTTTTATCCTTAATTCAAGATGAAGCATTCATTAACCAGGTGAATAAAACAGAAAATCCGAATGAATTATTGGAAGAACTAGTAGAAAGGAATGCGGGAAACAGCGATTCAATCCGGTATGCTTTCGAATTTATCCAGGTCAATCTTTCGAATAGAACTGAAATGGGTTCGGAAGATTTTGATCAGATTTTGAAAAATATTCAGAATCATTTCAAAAGGAAAACATACTTGCCATATTTAAACTTCATTCCTCAATTGCGCATTGCTGCAATAATCCTTGTCATCATTTCGATTGGGTCACTAGTCATTTACCATCATTTTGCAAAAGATCCCCTGAGTCAGTTTGCCCAAAGTAATGCTACCGATAGCAATCAGGCAACGATTGTGCTTTCAGATGGTTCAACGCGAGTATTAAAAAACAATGATTCATTTATCGATTATAACTCAACTGACGGTGAAGTTCTTATTAAGAGCGACTATGAACAAAAAAAAATAGAAAACAAGAACAATATAAAGGATGCAGTTTTTAATCAGGTTGTGGTTCCTTGTGGACAACGGAAAAAAGTATGGTTAAGTGATGGGACATTGGTCTATTTGAATGCAGGAAGCAGCCTGACTTTCCCGGCAACATTTTACGGCAAAACAAGGGAAGTATACCTGAAGGGAGAAGGATTTTTTGAGGTAAGCAGAAACGAGAAAGTCCCATTCATTGTGAAGACTAATCATATTGATGTCAAAGTTATAGGTACAACATTTAATGTATCGGCATACAATGACGAGTGTATTGTCTCTGCGGTGTTGGTTGAAGGGAAAGTTGAAGTATCACAAAAGAACCAGATACTTGCAAACGATGAATTTACACTTGCTCAGGGGCAGGGATTATTTTATTCGGTAAACAGCAAAAATTCTGTCGTAAATGAGGTTGATGTTGATGATTTTGTCTTGTGGAAGGACGGATTGTTTAAATTTCATGATATGCCTTTAGTTGATATTGTACGTCGAGTTCAGAAGTATTATAGCCTGCCCATTCAAATAGACGGAGAAAAACTTGCGAATATCCTAGTGTCAGGCAAACTAGTCCTATCAGAAGATTTTTGTGAAGTCATGAAATACTTGTCTAAAACTATAGAGGGAAGTTATGAAAAAACACATGATGGCATTTATATCTTAAAACAATAGTACACCTAATTTATTAACCTAAATTATTTTATATGAGCTAACAATTCTGCTTTGTTATTAAAAAACCGATGGATGCGCTAACATCCACCGGTACAAGAAAAAGATTAAATCGAGTTAACAATTTTAATCATTACAAATTTATGAAAAAAAAATGTATCAAAGGAGGTGGCTATTTAAGTCATTTGCGAGGTTTATTATTAATCATGAAACTAACTATTATTTTGATTTTTTCGGGATTGATAACTGTTTCAGCATCAATTTATTCCCAGACTAAGAAACTAACGTTGGATTTGAACGATGTTTCAATCCTGAATGTATTAAAACAAATAGAGAAAAGTAGTGAATTTGTGTTTATTTACAAAAATGATGTGATCGACCTGAATAAGAAGGTCAATGTGAAGGTTGAAGGATCAACTATAGATGAGATTCTGAACGAAATATTTAAAGGTTCAGCCATCAAATATGAGATCATCAACAAGCAGATCATACTTACCCCTGAGAATCTCATTCCTTCAAAGGTTCCGAAATCTTTACAGGAAACGCCACAAAAAAAACCTGTCAACGGTAAAGTAACCGATGCCAAAGGAGATCCTATCCCCGGCACTTCAGTCATTGTAAAAGGTACTACAATTGGTTCGATAACCAATTCCAACGGAGAGTTTGAGTTCGATGTACCGATTGATTCCAGGATTCTTTCCTTTTCATTTGTGGGCTACAAACCTCTGGAAATCCCGATTGGCAATAAAACAACATTTAGTGTCATTATGGAAGAACAGATAATGGGTATTGAAGAAGTTGTAGCTGTTGGTTACGGTACAATGAAGAAGTTAACGATGACGGGAGCCATCAGTAAACTAAAGGGAGAATCGCTCCTTACTTCTCCGGTTTCCAACATTACAAATAGTATGCAAGGGAAAGTGACCGGAGTAACCTCTATTCAGACGAATGGACAACCCGGTTTGCAAACTGCCGATATCTTCATTCGTGGCCGCGCAACATTCGGCGATGCTTCAGCCATCGTGATTGTTGATGGAGTAGAGCGTCCTGATTTCGGATCGATGGATCCAAACGAGATTGAATCGATGACCGTATTGAAAGATGCTTCCTCTATTGCCATCTTTGGTATTCGCGGCGCAAACGGAGTAGTGGTTATTACTACGAAACAAGGCAAAGAGATGAAACCCAAGGTTAGTTATTCGGGTAATGTGGCTGCGAACTTGTACATTGATTTCCCCGAGCGGTTAGACGCCTATGAAACTGCAAAGTTACAGAATGTTGGCGCTCACAACAGCGGTAAAAGTACAGGGTGGAATTTCTACTGGTCAGATGCGGAACTGGAGCACTTTAAAAAACAGGATCTGCCTTACCAATATGCTGATGTGGACTGGATGAAAACGATTATCCGAAAATATAATATGCAAACCCAGCACAACATCAATGTGCAGGGTGGCACAAAGAAAGTAAAATATTATGTCTCTGCCGGATACATGTATACGGACGGCATTTTAAAAGAATTCCCTTCCACTTTGGGTTATAAAACCACAGACAGTTATAAGAAATATAACTTTCGTTCCAATCTGGATTACAATGTTACCAAGGACCTCCGTATCAGTTTGAAAGTGGGTGGTACAATGGAAAATATCTATCAACCCCATACAGGACCAAGCCTTGGTTATCTGTTCTATCAAGCGTTGAATATACCAAGTAACCGGTCTTCAGTTTACACACCGGATGGTCATTATGCAGTAGGGCTGTATACTCCGACCAGCGTTTATAATAATCCTGTCGCCGAAATAGCTCAAACAGGCTATAGCGATGCGCAAAGGAACAAATTAGAGACAAGCCTTGATATAGATCTAAAAATGGACTGGTTGACTAAAGGACTTAGCTTCAAGACCCTGCTATCTTATGATAACTCCATGAACTCCACTATAATGCAAAATGCAGCCTATGCCGCTTTCTATGTTGACAGAGTAACTGGAGTGGTGTATAAATCACCCAAAACCACTTATTTGGATGATACGGGCTTGAGCGCAGTAGTTGTAAATTCTGTGTGGGGTGGAAATGGTGCATTAGCATATAACCTGCAAAGCGGTTTTGACTATTCGAGAGAATTTGGCAAACATAACCTCTCAGGATTGGCCCGTTTCACCCGCCGGTGGACTGCGAACGCTTCCGCCGATGCGCCTTATGTTTATCAGGGAGTAGTTTCCCGTCTTACCTATAACTACGACAACAAATATTTACTGGAAGGAAGTGTTGCCTACAATGGTTCCGAAAACTTCCCGAAAGGCAAGCGTTACGGTATCTTTCCCTCCGGTTCGGTTGGCTATATTCTCTCCAACGAAAGCTTTTTTAAGGAGAATGTTTCCTATATGAACTTTCTGAAAATAAGAGGCTCTCTGGGTTTGGTCGGTAACGACAAATTAGCTGGTGGAGGTGGACGTTACCTTTATTTGGATGAATATGCTGTAGCGACAGGTACAGTAAACTGGGATAGGACTGGCGATTCACATCCGGGGAATCCTCACTATTTCGGACAACCCAATGCCCCTTCCAAATACGAAGTGTTGACACACAGTCGTATAGGCAACCCCACAATCACATGGGAAAAAGGATTAAAAGCCGACGTTGGTATTGAGACGGGTTTTTTTAAAGATAAAATCAAATTAACCGCTGATTACTTCTACGAAAAACGCAGCGATATTTTAATGACTCGCAGAACTTCTTTAACCTCGTATGGAGAGGATTATCCAAAAGTAAACAGGGGGATTGTTCAAAACCAAGGTTACGAGATTGAACTGAATATGCGAGATAAGTTTGGAGAATTCACCCTGGGCCTGACGGCTTCAATATCGCACCAGGCCAACAAGGTACTTGAGGCTGATGATCCGGGAAACGTTCCCGATTACCAAAAAGTGGCCGGTAAAAGGGTGGGCCAGTATATGGGATACTCCACCGCTGGTTTCTACAATTCACAACAGGAAATAGACGACAGTAATAACGGGGTAGCGGGCGCCTGGCCCAAAAACACACTGTCAAATGTAGTTCCGGGCGATCTGAAGTTTGTCGATTACAATCATGATGGAGTTATCAACTCGTTGGATAAACACCCCATTCTGACCAGTAACCTGCCCGAATACAACTATAGTTTCACCCCCACAATTTCATATAAGAATTTCACCCTTCTGCTAATGTTCCAGGGAACAATGAAGTCGATGAGTGATTACCTGTTGACCTACAACTACTTTGGTTATATGAAGGATTCGTGGACACCCGAAAACGTTGCAGCCGGTAAAAAGATCATCTGGCCAGCGATGCGTGACGACTGGAATGGTCCAGGTATTGACCCGGCTTATGCCAATGACTTCGTGATTAAATCGAACGCTTACCTGAAACTTCGCAATGTGGAATTTTCGTATCAGGTACCTGCCGAATTTGCAAAAAAGCTCTCCATGAGCTCGGTCCGTCTCTACATTTCAGGACAGAATTTAGCTACCTGGAGTCGTTTTAAGGATTTTTACCATGTAGATCCCGAGGTCTATATCGGTGGCACTAGCGGTCTTAATGCTTATAAAAGGGAGTATGCCTATCCATTGGCAAGAACCATCAATTTCGGTGTAAGTGTTCAGTTTTAATCATTAAAGAATATGTATATGAAAAATATAATTTTGTTTTTGGGGGTTATTGCCTCTTTATTCTGCACCACCTCGTGTAAAAAAGATTTTTTGCAGCGCGACATGGGGGTAGCCATTGACCTGGAAAAGGTCTTTTCCGATCCTGTATTGGCCGCTAAGTTAGGGGATGATTCTTACAACTACCTTTGGGACGATTTTTGTACGATTAGTGTAAACCCTCCGGGAAATACTGTCGTATCAGGCGCCGTTCGTGTCAACTGGTATTTTTCTGGCGAATGTCTGGAAAAAGGAAATAACCAGATGCAAGAATTGTACATCCAAAGAGGAATCTATTTGGAAGACAACACATTGGCTCTGACTGGCAATGAGAAGTATTCAGAAATTTCCGGAAGCTGGCAGCGTGCATACCAGGGGATCCGCAATACTTCGAAAATGTTGGAAAATATGGATAAAGTACCCTGGACATCTGATCAATCACCCGACCGCATCAAGGGGGAGCAATACTTTATCCGCGCCTTCATGTATTTTGAGCTGATCAAGCGGTTTGGCGGTGTTATCATTATCCCAAAGATGCTAAACGCCGAGGACAATGCTGACCTGCCACGCAATACTTACCAGGAATGTGTAGACTATATCATCGCCGAATTGGCCAAGGCAGAACCACTGTTGCCGCTGGACTACGATACCAATGCCTATGGGCGCGTTACCAAAGGGGCGGTAAAGGCATTGCGCTCGCGCGTATTACTTTATGCCGCCAGTTTTCGCGATAATCCTACAGGCGACAAAGCTAAATGGGCAACAGCAGCGGCAGCAGCAAAGGATATGATCGACAATATGAAAGACCGCTATCCATTAGAGTCAACCTATACCAATATCTTGAAGTATACTTTAAAAAATGAATTTATCTTGTGTATGCCCAAAGCTCAAAGAGGCAGCGATGACCTTGCGTGGGTTGTAATCCCAAATACCTCCGGAAGGGCAGGTTCATATGGTAACGCAATACCAACTCAAAAACATGTAAACATGTATGAGATGGCCAACGGCAAACCCATCACTGATCCCACTTCGGGTTATGATCCTCAGAATCCCTATGTTGGAAGAGATCCCCGTTTCTATGAAAATATCCTTTATAACGGAGCTCCCTGGGGAAGCAGGGCTATTGAAACCTGGAAATCGGTTGATGGTTCTGTATGGGGACTCGACTTGTCTCAAGGGTATGCTTTTGCGGGTTCCTATTTTGTAAGAAAGGTGTGGCCGGTTGAAAGACAATTGGGTGGAAGCAACCAGTATGTTCATTTTCCTATTTTCCGAATGGCAGAAATCTGGTTAAACTATGCCGAAGCACAAAACGAAGCGGTCGGACCGGATGCATCTGTCTATGATGCAGTAAATCAGATTCGCCGCAGGGCTAAGAGTGCAGCAGGGGTTGCTATGCCAGATCTTCCTGCCGGGCTTACACAAGTTCAAATGCGTCAACGCATTCGCAATGAACGGGCGGTGGAGCTGGCATTCGAAAACAGCAGCTGGTTCGATATCATGCGCTGGGGAATTGGTAAAGACATCCTCAACGGTCCCGAGAGACAAATGAAAATCACCAAAAATGCGAATGGAACATTCAGTTATGAAGAATATGATTTGCCGGCAGGATTCACCCGTGTTTTTGTCGAAAAGCAAAACTATTATCCGATTCCTCTGGGTGAGGTTCAAAAAAGCAGAGGGATTTTGAAGCAAAATCCGGGTTGGGGGATATAATAATTCCGACAAATGTGGAGAAATAATTATTAAAACGAAACCATATGAATGTAAAACTATATATATATGCCATATTACTACTTGCGGAAGGAATGATCTATTCGGGATCCCTAAAAGCGCAAGAGAAGGCTGCTACGGCAATAATTACCGGTGTTGTAGTTGACAGGAAGAATCAACCTGTTGCCGATGTTAAAGTAAGTATTCAGGAAAACAGAGGTGAAGTTTTCACAGGCAAAAACGGACAATTTGAGATAAACAGCAAAAACCTCAACGATCTTCTTGTGTTTGAAAAACAGGGTTATGCGCGTGTGGAAGTGATTGCAATGGATGTAAAATCCAAAGTCACACTCGAAACTACACCCATAGAAATGGGTGTTGACGACGATGTAAATATTCCTTTCGGAATTCGCAAAAAACGTGAAATCACGGGTGCCATCAGTACGCTGGACATGGATCAGATGCCGCATAACCTCACAGGTTCGATTTCGAACTACCTGCCTGGTCGAATACCGGGGCTGTTTGTTTCAGCTCCGGGTAGTGTACCTGGCAATAATGATGGTCCTCTCTTATCGCGTGGACTGGATGCCTATCCTGTTTATGGGGGCACTCATGTTACCACCCCATTATTAATTTTAGATGGTGCCGAACGGCCATTTACAGAGTTGGATGCGCAAGAGATAGAGTCGATTACAGTGCTGAAAGATGCGGCCGCAACAGCCTGGTATGGCGTACGCGGAGGCAACGGGGTAATTCTGGTCACAACAAAGCGCGGAAATGCCAATAAATCTGAAATTTCTTTCGATGCCTCCAATATCTGGAAGGTACCCGAATCAATGCCGAGAGTGGTGGATTCCTATTCAATGGCTACGCTGATCAACCAGGCATTGGCCAATGAGGGGGCAGCGCCACGGTTTTCCCAGGTACAATTGGATGGCTATAATGCGGGTACTGACCCATATCTTTATCCCAACAACAACCTGCCCAATCAACTTCTGAAAAACGCAACGCTCAGCCAACGTTTTGTATTGAACGCATCAGGGGGGAATAAAATAGCCAAATACTTCGTGTTGGGCAGTTATTACAATCAGGGCGGATTATTTGCCGGCACCCAACAGAAGGAGTTTGATTCCAACATGAATTACAAGCGTTACAATCTTCGAAGCAATGTTAATGTAAACGTAACCAAAGACCTGGATGTGGGCATGGACATTAGCCTCCGCCACGAAGACTTGCATCAACCGGGGGCAGGATGGTCAACAGTTTACAACAATATCATGGAGACCCCGGCTTTTGCCTATCCGCTGATCAACCCCGACGGATCATACGGAGGCAGTAGTACCTTCCAGCAAAATCCATTGGCACAGTTACAAAAAACTGGTTTTCAGTCAACCGTAACCCGAAATTTGTCATTTAACTTTTCGGCCAAATATAAAATGGAGGCTATTTTAAAAGGCCTGTCAGCCAACGCCTATTCTTCATACTACATATATCAGGATTTCACATCAGGTCAAACACAGAACTTTCAGGTATACTCCTACGATCCTACCCAACCAGCAGAAGCGCAATATAAGCGCTATGGCGTAGAGTCGCGTTTGGCCTATCGGACTGGCACATTGGCCAATTATACCCGTAATGTTGAATTTTGGGGAGGGTTTGACTACGATCGCAATTTCGGTGACCATAAATTAAATCTGTCTACAAAATACCAGCAGGGTATGAGGTCGATCCCCTTAACCTTTCCTATTAAATTTCAAGGAGTTTCTTTGAGGGCGTCCTATGGATACAAGAACAAATATCTGGCTGAATTTGTAAGCAGCTATAACGGAACAGAGGCATTTATGAAAGGAAAACGATTCGGATTCTTCCCTGCAGTATCGGCCGGATGGGTTCTTTCTGAAGAAGATTTTCTGAAAGGGTCGTCTTCTATTAATTATTTAAAACTGCGTGCATCGGTTGGTACAGTCGGATATAAAGGGATGGATGAATTTCTAACGTCCGATAGATTATTTCCTTACGAAGATCGTTATTTTGCCTATGGTGGTGGTTTCCCGTTTGGAACAGGTTTTACGGCCGCGCCACGAACACCGGCGCTCAGTTACCCTAACAAAAATATCACATGGGAGAAGGTGCAAAGGAAAAATGTGGGAATTGATATGCATTTATTGAACTGCTCGCTGGCGATAACCGCTGATGTATTTCAGGAAGACCGTACCCAAATCCTTACCGGGTCGCTGCTTCCTGCGATAATTGGACGCAGTCCATTTCCCATGAATGATGGCGCAGCCCAATACAAAGGGGCAGAAGGTTCTGTCAATTATTCTAAAAAGGTAGGTGATGTCAGCTTATCAGTCTATGGCAATTATACCTTTTCGAAGAACAAAGTAATCGCGATGAACGAAGATGCTGGAATACCTGACTATCAAAAGCAGGTAGGACGTTCGTTGAATGCAGTATACCAGTACCAGGCCCTGGGCCTTTTCCAAAGTGCAGAGGAGATCAAAAACAGTCCGAAGCAACAATTCGGGCTCTATGTAGTCCCCGGTGATATCAAATACAGAGATATTAACGACGACGGGAACATCAACAGTTTAGATGCCGTACGTTCTGATGACATGTTGAATTTTCCCACTTCTTTCATTGGCTTTGGCGGTTCGCTGAAGTATGCCGGATTTGACTTTTCATTCCATTTCTATGGCATTATGGGAGGTACCGAAAGCACTGCAGGAATCATCAACCGCGGGAATAACTCCAACGGTTATATCACCCAATACAGCAGTGAGGCCTGGACCACATCAAACACTAATGCAAGGTTTCCGCGCCTGTCTATTAGCGAACGTGCCAACAACACCCAGGCATCCACTTTCTGGAGACGGTCAAGTGATGAATTAACCCTGAAAAATGTAGAGTTGGGTTATACTCTTCCGATAGCAGTATCCAAAGCTGTCCATTTAAACAGTTGCCGGTTCTACCTGAGCGGCATGGATCTCCTTCGATTTGACCATCGTGACGGAATCTACAGTTCAGGAATAGGAGATTTACCCTGGATGCAATCTTACTCGATGGGTGTAAATATTAAATTTTAAGAAATTCTAAACTACAGATCATGAAAACAAATATAAAACTAGGATTACTATCCGTTGTGATGCTTGGACTTGGTCTCTCAGCATGCGACTACCTGGACAATCCAGTCCGTAATGAATCCATTACGGAGGATTTCATATGGACGCAGAGGGATCGGATCAAAGGGGTATCCAGTATAGCCTATACCTACTTAAACAGGGATATGTACAATCCTATTGACGGAGGTGGTGCCATGATGTCTCAGGCGTGTGATGAAGCGGTAAACTCCAACAGTAACTCATGGGTTAGAACCTTTACAAACGGGGTTTGGAGCCCAAACGTAACAATGGATGATATCTATAGCAACATGTACACGGGTATTCGTTATTGCAACTATGCTTTCGAAAATTTAGATAAAGGAAAAGCTTATATTTTACCCATTAATGCAACTTATATAAACGTTGACTCAACTATTGTTCGCTACAAGGCAGAAAACTACTTCCTGCGTGCCTACTTTTACTCCGAGTTAATTAAAAGGTTCGGCGGGGTTCCGATTGTAACTAATGTGATGAATCTAACGGATGATTTGAATTTACCACGAAATTCTGTTGACGAGGTGGTCACTCAGATTGTTCAGGATTGTGACAAAGCAGCCCGTTCTTTACCTAAAACAATGCGTAATTGGATGGATGCCAACGAAAGCAAAGAGCGTGGACGTGTTGGTCAGTCCAGCGCCCTGGCGCTAAAATCGCGCGTATTGTTGTTAGCTGCCAGTCCGCTTTGGAACACCACGGGCGATGTTGCCAAATGGCAAAGAGCAGCAGATGCATCTTTGGCCTGTATCCAGTTTGCTGAAGCAAATGCATCCAACATGGATCTGATGACATGGACAGATTTGACCGGAGATAAATTGTTTAATGCAACCAATTGGGAGACTAATGGGCCCAAAGAGGCGCTCTTATGGGGATATCCCACTAGCCGCAACGACATCGAACTAAACAATGCCCCTGTCAGCTATTCCGGCGCATTAGGCCGATGCAACCCCTCACAGGAGTTGGTGGATGCTTTTGAGATGAAAACCACGGGTTTGCCCATAACCGATCCGGCATCAAATTTTAATCCTCTTAGTCCATATGCAAACCGAGATCCGCGGCTCACGCTTGATATCCTGTACAATGGGAATACATTTAAAAGTGTATCTGTCGATACCTATGCCGCTGACGCTGCAGGGCTACCGGGTAAAGACGGTATAGGAAAAAATGTAAATGCTACACGTACAGGCTACTACATGAGCAAATTTCTTAATTCCAGTGTGGTATGGAATTCCAGTTCAAACGTGAGCAGAAGGCGTGCTCCCATCTTGATGCGTTATGCTGAAGTGTTGCTGAACTATGCCGAGGCATTAAACGAAGCACAGGGACCAGTAGCCGATGTGTATAAGTATATGAATAAGGTGCGTACCCGTGCCCAAATGCCTAATTTGCCTGCTGGTTTAACGAAGGATCAGATGCGTACCCGCATCCAGAACGAGCGTCGCGTTGAATTTTGTTTCGAAGAGATGCGTTTCTTTGATGTCCGTCGCTGGAAATTGGGCGCCACCTATTTCAATAAACCGATTACTGGTGTGAAAATCACAGTGGACGCGGCAAAGAAACCGGTCAGTTTTGAAAAATTCGAAGTTGAAAAACGCAAATGGGATGAAAAAATGAATCTCTATCCGATTAGTCAAAACCAGCTCTACAGGGCGTCTAAACTTGTACAAAATCCGGGTTGGTAAACTAATATGTTGAATTATAGCTACATAAAATAATTATCTAACAATTTTTTAAACCTTGGGCAAGTACCTTTTGGAGGGGAAAGCCCAAGGTTTATATTAGATTGTTTTAATCATAAAATGTGCTGAATGAAAATACTTCTTTTACTTAAGTCCTGATAAGAGTATGCAGTCCGATATGGCCCATAACTTGTGACTGACACTGAATTCCAAATTATCGGATTTACAAAATGCAATAATACATGAAAAAGTATTCGGCCTATTTATTAACATGCCTCAGAATTGTGGTGGGATGGCATTTCCTCTATGAAGGAATTGCCAAATTAATGAGCACAGGATGGAGCGCTAAAATTTACCTGATGGGTTCAACTTGGATATTTGATGACCTCTTTCAACAAATGGCCGCATCTCCCAGGAATAATGAAATTAGTTGACTTTCTGAATATTTGGGGACTTATCCTGATCGGACTTTCGCTGTTTGCCGGACTTCTGATTCGTTGGTCGTCCATTGCCGGGGCTATTTTATTGCTTTTTTATTATGTGGCTTATCCACCGGTTCCAGGTTATACGTTTGGATCAGTTACTGAAGGTAGTTACCTGTGGATAAACAAAACGCTGATTGAGTTTTTTATTTTGCTGATTTTTACCGCACTTCCGGTGGACTTTTTCTTTGGTTTCGACCGATGGATCAGGCGGTGGAAAGATGAAAAAGCCCACGTGCCTGCGCCCACGGTTAAAGAAGGCACCTCGTTTCAACGCCGCGAAATGTTACGCGATTTGATCAGTGTACCGATAATTGGTGCTTTTGCCTATGCTACCTATAAAAAGAAGAAATGGGACAGTTTTGAGGAAAAGTTTATGACCGGGAAGCCGGATGTCACTTCTGGCCCAACCCTAAAAAGTTTCCAGTTTGCTTCAATTGCTGACCTGAAAGGGGAATTACCCAAAGGATTAATCGGTGATCTGGGCCTTAGACGTCTGATTATGGGTGGAAACTTGATTGGAGGCTGGGCTCACGCGCGCGACCTGGTTTATGTGTCAAAACTTGTAAAAGCCTATCATACAGACGAGCGCATGATGATTACTTTACAAATAGCTGAGCGATGTGGAGTTAACGCGATCATTACTAATCCTTCCCTGGGTCGGATCATGAATAAATACTGGCATGAAACAGGTGGAAAAATAAAATTTATTTCTGATTGCGGACATAAGGATGGTTTCCTGGAAGGGACTAGGCAGACTCAACACGCAGGCGCTTCAGCAATGTATTGCCAGGGCGGGGATGCTTACCGTCTGGTAATGGCCAGTAAGTTTGATGTAATCAGAAAAGGACTTGAATTAATCCAGAGTTATGGAAAACCCGCTGGTGTAGGAGCTCATCGCATAGAAACCATTCAGGAATGTGTAAAACTAGGCATCAAACCTGATTTCTGGGTAAAAACCCTGCACGAACTCAATTATTGGTCAGCACAAGTCGATACCGATAGAAAAGAGCCAATTGAACGTGGGTTTCAAGACAATATTTTCTGTTTGAAACCGCAGGAAACCATCGATTTCATGAATGGATTGGAAGAAACTTGGATCGCTTTCAAAGTGCTGGCCGCAGGAGCTATTGAGCCTAAAGATGGATTCCAGTGCGCGTTTGACAATGGAGCAGACTTCATCTTTGTAGGAATGTATGATTTTCAGATTGTGGATGATTGCAATATAGCTTTAAATTCATTGACAAATATAAAGAGGGCCCGGCCATGGAGAGGATAAAATTAAAGGAGAGGCTGCATTTTTAGATAACCTCTGAATGAAGAGTAAAATAATTAATAGTGAGTTTAAACTAATTAGATCGCAATTGGATGTCTTTTTACACATAAACCGGAATATCTCCGGTTCGAAAAATTCAAATTAGATTTTTAAGTTATACTAAATGGGGAGATTATATTATGAAAACAATAGCATTAATTATTGCTTTGGCAATGGCACCTTACCTTGCAATGGTACCTTGCTTTGCAACTACGTATTATGTTGCTCCAAATGGGAGTAATAGTAATAATGGAACTTCTGTCGGAACTCCATTTCTTACAATTCAAAAATCTCTGGATGTAGCAATTGCTGGGGATACTGTTAATATTATGGCAGGGACTTATCCTGAAGCACTTGTTTTAAAAACCACTGGCTCTTCTTCTGCCAGGATAACAGTACGGAATTATAACGGGGCTTCAGTGACTGTTAGTTCTGGCAATTCCAAAGCTCTGCGGGCTGGCGGTCGAAGACATTATTACGTCTTCGATGGCTTGAGATTCATCACGGATCATATGGTTTACGATGCTCCCTATGATAATGATTTCACTTTGGATTTCAAGGACGTGATATGGGACGGCAATACTACTGACGCGGGAAACTGCGGATTCATTGTGCGCAACTGCTATGTCGAGGGAGCCATACGGATCTATGGGCATGGCATTCTGGTGGAGAATTGCGAGCTAAACGGGAAATCGTTATGGAGAAACGGGATAATGGACGGTTATACTTCCTCCCATGACAACATTTATAGAAGGAACACTATTTATGGGTATAAAGATCGCGGCGTGTGGTCGATGCAATATACGGATAATATCCTCATCGAAGAGAACATCATCCATGATATTTATAATCCGTCGAATGGGAACAGCATCCAAGCCGGCGTCGACTGCGACGGGGCTGGCCACCCTGTCACTCGCTGTATCGTGCGCAAGAACACCATCTATAATGTGGGCGGACGCTTGGTCGAGATGGAGAATAGCTTCAACAGCGTGGTCGAGGACAACATCGGTCATGACTCGAAACTGATGGGCATCCACTTCATCAATTATGGGTTAGGCTCTGCTGATTTCACCTCTGATGCCGAGCATCGGACCACGAACACCAATTCCATCGTCCGAAACAACATCGTCTATAACACGACCCAGGACGGGATCATTATCAGGGCTGCACCTGGCACAAAGATCTATAACAACACCATCTTCAATGTTTCCGGCACTAAAGGATATTATGGGGCGATCTCCCTGATTGCTTACGGGGGTTATTATAGCCACAACGTGGATATCCGTAACAACATAGTCATGCAGGGAAAACCTTGGGCGATTTATATCGATCAGCCTT
>JALOCA010000053.1 GCA_023227965.1 Lentimicrobiaceae bacterium
AAGAAAACAATGTTTTTACAAGTTCGCGACATTGTTTATCCATGATTGTGGTGTCCTTACCGGCTTCTATCTTAATATAGCCGTCTATCCAAAAATTTGTATAAGAATAATACCAAACGGCACCCATTGGTGCCCAGGTTTGCGATTGTACTCCTATTGAGCACATCCCACACAAGTAAATAACAAGTAAAAGTTTTTTCATGACTATTGAATTTTAAAAGTTTTTTAAATTTTTATCTTCTTTTGACCCTACCCATCTGGCATTTTCCTGATTTTCAGGGTTACTGCGCCCTCCCCTAATTTTAGGGGAGGGATCGGGAGGGGTCAACTTTTATTGCTTCAGTTTTTCTGATTCTACTCATCCGGCATTCTCCTAATTTTCAAGGGTTGGGCTTTCGAGTTAAAAGGAGTCCGTCTTCATAACCTTCACCGTGGTTTCTGCTCCGGGTTGAATGGACAGTTTAAACACATACATCCCTGCCTGCCAGTTGCTGATGTCTATCTCTTTGGTTTGTGTACCTGCCGGTAGTTTTTCTTCATACACCTGTCTGCCATTTATGTCGTATCCTCTTAGCAGGGATGGATACTGCGAAAGGTTATAGCGTGTGGTGGAAGTTAAAATGTCTCCTTTGTGTTTCTTTACAAGGTATTTTGGAAGGCTAAGGGTTACATTTTCCCTTGCCGGGTTGGGACTGGCAGGCATGTTTGTTTCTTCTGTGATGTTTACCGGGTCTTTGATGCCTACCATGATGCTGTCGCAGTCTAACTGTATTACACCGGAGGTTATACCTCCCGGGCACAGCGAGTCATACACCCGTGGCTGGGTATAAAGGCTGTCGTACTCTAAATCCTGGTTTAGTTTCCACAGGTAGCTTTTTTCATTCACTCCGTATTCTCCCCCGACAGAGACTACTACTATCTTATTATCTCTCGTATTTATTACACTTGAAGGTGCCCAAATTTCATTATTTACAAGCAATTTTGTAGAAAGTACATTGCCGAGGGTGTCTAATTTATAAAGTCCTTCCCAGGGTACAGAATCGTTTAGTGCTTCATCAAGATAATCTACCCCTACCAACAGGGTAGAATCCGGCAACCAGGTAATGGCACATGCCCCCCCCCATATTGTTGAATCAGGAATATTTTTATATCGCACTTCATTACCCGAAGGTGAAGTGGTTATCATAGTAGGGCACCAGTATAAATTAGAGGTAAAAGCATCATAATAATTTAAGCCGGGGCTATAGATATTGCCTCTTTTACTCACGGCAGATTGCGAAACGCCTGCACTAAAATCTTCCTCTACTCCCCATGCTTTTTCCCGTATCTCATTACCTTCATGATCTGTTTTTACAAAGAATGGATGCAGGTATTTAGGATCTAAAGTTCCCGGCCGTGGATGGCCGCATTCCCCGGATAATATATAATCTCCGTTTTCCATCATTTTTAAATCGTATGGGCGTTCTGCCCAAATTGTTGTGTTTACAGCATAGGATTGTTCCCATAATATTTCGCCCTGCTCATCTAAACGTACTAAGCTTGCAGAAGTTTGATAATTTTGGTACCCCCAATCCTGTGCCGCAACAATATACCCACCTTCTGGTAAGGGTATTATATCCCATGGAGAATCCGGATCATTTCCTACATAATAAGCTTTGCACCACTCTTTTTCTCCGCAGGCATTTAGCTTTGCTACAAAAACATCCATATCATCACCTAATGCCTGCCCGCACATAATTAATCCGCCGTCTGCAGTCTGTGCGTATGAAGTAATACCAACTTCGAAATTATTATTACCATCTACTACTTTGCTCCATAAAACATTTCCGTTGATGTCTGTTTTCATCAGCCAGCTTGCAGAATGCCCCGAATAATTGCATATTCCTCGCATTAAATAGCCTTTATCATAGGTTTCTATGATTTCTTCCACTATTTGTTGTGAAAATTCAGAATATGTTTTGGGCCAGTTTTGGGCATAGGTATTTACAGTAAGAGCAAAAAAGAGAAAGAGAAGGCTGAGTTTTTTCATGGTGGTTTTGTTTTTGGACCCTACTTAGCCCTCCCCTGAATCAGGGGAGGGTTGGGGAGGGGTCTTTTAGTTAATTGTTAATAACGAGTTTTTGTTTGCCTATGGTTTTACCGTTTTTGCGGATTGTACCGATTGTACGGATTGATAAGATTGAATGTTATTCATAGCTTTTTATTTTTTTATTGCTCCAGACTCTAAACTCACTGCTGCTTCACCCATTTTCCGCTATCTTTTACTTCTCCTTTCTGCATTACCCGGTAAAAATACATGCCTGGATTTAGTGCAGATGTATTTATTGTAGTGGTTTCGTTAATGTTTTGTTGTATTACCAACCTGCCGTTGGCATCGTACATCTCTAATGTTGCATTTTTTAATGTGGTTTGGATGTACAAGGTATTGATACCGGGGTTGGGATAAAGAAGAGCTTCCTTAACCTTCCAGCTTGCATTTTCCGGAACATCCGTTACCATACCATCTTCGTTTACTTTTAATGCAAATGCATCCCATTTATGTTCTGGCACAGTGTAATTGTATCTTAAACCCGTAATAAATGCACCTCCATCCAATGTTGGTATGATGTCGTATGGATGATAGTAAGCATCTCCTCCATAAAAATGAGTATTGATAACATTTAACTCCATATCGGTTTTCGTTATTTGTATCCATGTGGGCTCGTCTTGCCAGGGAGCTTGGCTTGGGTTGAAATTATAGCAACCAGTTATAAATATATTGTTCCTGTTAGTAATGATATTTTCTCCTGCCCCTGAAAACAATATGGTGTCGGGGTTATTCATATATTCCAATCCTTTTATGGTATCATTATTATTCATCCAGTAAACCATTATGTGCTGATATAAAGAGATACTTCCACCTGAAACCGTTCCTGCAATTAAATATGAGGTATCGTTATATCTTGTTGTTCCAATATTGGAAAGAAATCTATTAGGAGCAGTTGCATAATTAAGAATTTGTAGATTTGTATCTAATTGCATTATTTTTATTGACCCCCTATCTTGTTTATTAGGAATAATGCCATAGTAGAAAACATTTAATTTATTATCAATATGATTGTATATCAAATCGCATGGAAAATAACCACCTACTCCGTTATAGTAAGCCACCATAGAATTAAGACTATCATAGGGTAGTTTTAATTTAAAAACAGATAAACCAACACCTTCAAAAGGGCTGGTTGAATACCCGCTTAATATATATATTATGCTATCACTTGCTATTTCTATTTTTTCGGGACCAAATCGTTCATTTACATCTGCAGGGAACTCTTTTTTTGAAACTATTTCCAAGTCATCATTTATATAATAGAGAATTACTTTATTATACATATTATCTCCCGAGATAGAATCTTCAGTTCCAACTACAAGAAATGTATCATTGTAATTTAGAGTTTTTTGAATTAGACAAAAAATGGAAGTTACATCTGGTTTATCATTAATCCATTCCTTGGTTTTAATACCTTCCGGGGATATTTTAAAAGCATATCCCTTTTCATTGTCTAAAGATGAAGATTTATCTATTTTACCGGTTAGGATAAATCCTCCGGCAGATGTTTCTATGGCATTATAGGCTACGTTATGTGGTTCAATGTCGTAAACTTTAAAAAAGGTATTTTGTCCGTAAACAAAAGTGTAATTGATTGAAAGTATCAGTAAAAGAAATATGTTTTTCATTTGCAGCTATATTTAAAAAAGGAGCAAACCTGTAAAAACAGGTTTGCTCAAAACTTAATTAATCGGGAAGACTTGTTATTGGTGTGGCATAGTATAATTCATAATAATATCTTCTAATCCAGTACGAAATACCGAGAAAACAATCATCATAAACGTAAATACTTTTAAATGATTTATTTGAAGGTTTATTATAATTTTTAATATAATCAAATTTGCTTAAATAATAATTTAGCTCATTATAATCTAAACAAGGTTCTTCTGTAGGCTCTTCTCCGATTCCACTTGTTTCAAAAATCATATAGTCGCCATATTGGTTATTAATATCTGGATATTGAATTGGATCTGCCTCAATCATTACAACGTCTGAGTTCCACCCATATACTATTGGTGCCATTATTGGGTTATTAAATTTTTGTTGTAGTTTATCTGCTGCATCCGTGCCTATATTCTGACCTATATAAGCCCCACATTTTCCAAGATTCCATCCCCAGTACCAGAAATCTGTTACACCAAATAATGTATAATTGATGGAGCCGTTTACGCCTGTTGAAAATGTCATAACCATGGTTATCGTTCCATCTTTCAATATAGAACCCAAAACCGAAATATCTACCAAATCAACTCCATAAGTAGTATCCAATAATGCCATTTCATTTTCAATGAAAGCTTCGTAAGCATCGTAAACCGATGATATCTGAATCATTGACATACTATTATTATTATTGGTAGGTAATTGCAATGTATCTTTCTTAAAAATAAGATTCTTAAAATTATGATAGTTGTTTGCTTTATCATAATTTAAAAGACCTTCCATGTACCATACCGCACTATCCACTGTCATGGTTTCGCCGGTTTTAAGGTTTGAGTTCAACTTTTGTTTGAAAGCCAGTATCTGCCGTTCAACTTTGCGGTCAGTGGCACTTTGCCTGGTTTCTGTGTTGTTTCCTTCTTTAGTGCAGCTTGCAATTACTAATCCGAGCAATGCAATGCTAATTAGCGTTAATTTAATTAATTGTTTCATATTTTACTAAATTTGCGCCTTATTCCGGCTTTCGGGGAGGGGCTGCTTTGTGCTGGTCAGCTTTTGGGCAGCTTTCTCCCTTTGTTGCCGGATTATGGCAGGTTGTTAATTTATTTAATTATATAATACAAACGTCTAACTTCCTGAATGCGGCAGGGGATAAAGTAGTTTTATGTCCTCCTTTCCCGGTTTCTTTATCCGCACATCCGCCCTGGTTTTTATTGTTGAACGTTTTTGTTTTTATCCATGATTGTATGTAGTGTATCTAAAACCCATTGGGTATAGTAAAATGTTATTTCGAACGCAATCGAAAAATAAATAAAATACAAATTTGTAACGGTCTCAGAATAAGAAATTATTCCCGGTAAGGGCAATACGATATTTATCTGTCTTATTCCGGCAGGATGATTTTCAATCTGTAGTATTGCTGCGATGTTTGGTTTCATATTTTTTAAGGAGTTTTTTTCTCCTTTAATGTCTTTATCAGTTTGTTTTTTACATCTGATATTCCATTTTCCCTTTCTTCCTTTTTCGGGGGTAGCTGCAGCAATAAAATTTATGGGGCTAATGTATAAAAGATTTTTTTTATGTTATACATGTATTATTAATTTTTTTTTAATTAATCATCAATGATTATCTGATATCTTACCTGAACAAATTTATTAATAAAAAATTTTTAGTGCTTCTTTGCAAGGAACTCAGCGATTCTTTGCGGTTTAAATCTTTTTTTATCGCAGAGCCAGTATCCGTTTTCCTTAGCAATCCCCTTTGTGCTTCTTGCGCCCTTTGTGGTTTATAAAAAAGGTTTTGGTAACTGCCCCAGGTATTCTGGTAAGTCTACTGGGGGTTCTGGTAAGAGTCCCGGTAGTTTTGGTAAGGGCACCAGGGGTTTTGGTAAGTCTACTGGCGGTTCTGGTAAGAGTCCCCGGTAGTTTTGGTAACTGCCCCCGGTATTCTGGTAAAGCTACTGGCGGTTTTGGTAAGGGACCCAGGGGTTTTGGTATTTTCTTCCGCGTCATTCGTGTTCTATTACAAAAGACTGTGCAGACTGTGCGGATTGTACAGATTGATAAGATTGAATGTTATTCATGACTTTTTATTGCTTTAATTTTTTCTGACCCTACCCAACCGGCATTCTCCTGATATTCAGGGTTACTGCGCCCTCCCCTGATTTTAGGGGAGGGATCGGGCGGGGTCAACTTTTATTGCTTCAGTTTTTCTGATTCTACCCATCCGGCGTTCTCCTGAATTTCAGGGTTACTATGCCCTTCCCTGATTTTAGGGGAGGGCTCGGGCGGGGTCAACTTTTATTGCTTTATTTTTTCTGACCCTACCCAACCGGCATTCTCCTGATATTCAGGGTTACTGCGCCCTCCCCTGATTTTAGGGGAGGGATCGGAGAGGGGTCAACTTTTATTGCTTCAGTTTTTCTGGTTCTACTCATCCGGCATTCTCCTGATATTCAGGGTTACTGTGCCCTCCCCTAATTTTAGGGGAGGGATCGGGCGGGGTCAAATTGTCTCACCCTGAAATAGGCATATAAAAAAGGTTTTGGTAAGGTTGCTAAGAGGTATAGATTTTCATAATCCGTCTCAATCCGTCGCATCCGCATCATTCGTGTTCTATTAAAACAAACAGCATCATGGCTTCCGCATAAGGGAGATTGGGTAAAGACAAACAGCATCATGGCTTCCGCATAAGGGAAACCGGATAAAGACAAACAGCATCATGGCTTCCGCATAAGAGAAACCGGGCAAAGGCAAACAGCATCATGGTTTCCGCATAAGGGAAACCGGGTAAAGACAAACAGCGTCATGGCTTCTGCATAAGGGAAACCGGGTAAAGGCAGACAGCATCATGGTTTCTGCATAAGGGAAACCGGGTAAAGGCAAGCAGCGTCATACAGTTGATGCCTGAATAGCATTGACAAAAACCAGCAACGGAATTACTGGTTATCGCCATAAAATGTATCAATAATAATACTACCGCCCTACTTCCTCGTACCGGAAACAGTTTGCAAGATGGTCGTTTACTATGCCGGCTGCCTGCATAAAGGCATAGCAAATGGTGGTTCCCACGAAACGAAACCCACGTTTTTTTAAATCTTTGCTCATCGCATCCGATTCAAGGGTAGAAACAGGGACATCTTTCATCCTTTTCCAATAGTTCATAATAGTTTTATACCCGGTAAACTGCCAGATATAATGGTCGAAGCTGCCAAATTCCTTTTGTATCTCAAGAAAATGACGGGCGTTTTCCACAGTTGCGTATACCTTTAAGCGGTTACGGATGATGCCGGTATCGCTGAGTAGTTCCTGAATTCTTTCTTCATCATAGGCGACAATTTTTTTTACGTCAAAATTGTCAAATGCCTTGCGAAAACCTTCACGGCGATGTAAGATGGTTTTCCAGCTTAATCCTGCCTGAAAGGCGTCAAGCACCATAAATTCAAACAATTTGCGGTCGTCGTGAACGGGAACACCCCATTCGGTATCGTGATATTTTATCATCAGCGGGTCGTTAGAGTGCCAAGGACAAGTGTTCATTGTATTGTAGATTTAAGGTTTTAGATTGCATATTTTTGTATGATCCGGAAATAAAACGGATTTAGCGTAGCAATAATATTTTATTAGTCTGCTTTGCATTAGGCGTGGTTAATACCAGATAATAGATGCCTTCGGGCAGATTTCCGGTATCCCATTTTATCGTATGCATGCCTTGATTTTGAAATCCGCTCAGGAGGGTTTTTGTAATGTGTCCCCAGGGTGAAATAAGCTGTAACAGTATATTTCCGCCCGACAGAAGGGAGAACTGTGTGAATGTTGCACCCGAAGACGGGTTAGGATACGTGGTAATATTTATTGTCGTAACATGATCAGGGTTGATTACCGAATGAGGAGATAGCGGAGGGCAGCCTGCTTCAACCCAAGCCGTGTAGATAAGTTCGGTTAAAGCATGGGAAGCATTATTAAATAATAATACCGTGAAATGTTTGGTGGCATTCCACAAAGCTTGTTTGTAAGCCGTCGAATGTGTGCTTCCACCTACCGACTGTGCATAATCGTCCGCCATAAGAACGGAATCCACGTAAGAATAATTAAAATATAAATAATCGAAAATATATTGGTTTACATCGGGAATAACGGAAATTATATCTCCCGAATAATTGATTTCATTAATATGGTTACCAATCATGGTTGATTCGTAGCGCGAGTGTATTCCGTAGTTTCCTGTAATTTGCCCGTTATAATTTGTTGTAATATGCAAGGGCATATGCCCGTCGCCAACATAATGCCCCAGGTCGGAGGCAAACAGTACTGCTTTTTCCATATCGTTACGCAGAAAACAGTTTTTTAACGAATCGAAAGTAGCTACAGTTGCCCAGGGCAAAATTCCGATGTCGTAAACAAAATTACTTCCATATAAAGCAATTACCGAATCGAGAGTTTGCGGAATTCTTCCAGTTGCAACAAACTCGTTGTAACTGTCAATATCAATATAGTGTTTGGATGCCTCTGTAGGGTCGGTTTCTTTGCGGTAATCGGCATCCGAGGAATGGTTTGCCAGTATGCTTGTCCATGCCGAAAACTGTGCCATTTGTGCATTGTACGACAAAGAACAATCAGTACTTATTTTACTATGCCCCGTGGAACCCCAGCTTGTTAAAAGCAGGGAAGCAACAAATAATAACAGCAGGTGTAAAAAAGGTTTTTTCATTTAATAATCCATTTAATCTATTAGCAAATTAGCACATTAATAATTTATCGAAAACACCGTTTTCAGTAATAAAGCCAGTAATATATTTTGCCGGGGTAACGTCGAAAGCAGGGTTAAGGGCGTGCGAACCGGGATTGCAAACCCTAATTTCTTCGTGCCTTCCTTCCCTGGTGATACCATGCTGGTAAAGCACCTCTTCTTCGTTTCTTTCTTCTATCACGATGTCTTTTCCGCTTTGGCAACTCCTGTCGAAGGTAGAGGAAGGAGCCGCCACATAAAACGGTATTCCCAACTCCCGGGCGATAATTGCTTTTTCAAAAGTACCAATTTTATTGACTACATCGCCGTTAGCGGCAATGCGGTCGGCACCAGTAATTACCATGTCCACCTTACTCCGGCTCATCAGCCATGCACCGGCATTGTCGGGCACTATGGCATGGGGAACTCCTTCGTTGTACAGTTCCCAGGCAGTGAGCCGTGCCCCCTGACTGCGAGGGCGGGTTTCGTCGGCATACACAAAAATATTTTTCCCCTCCCGGTTGGCAAGATAAACCGGTGCCAGGGCACTTCCGTAATCCACAAAAGCCAGCCACCCGGCATTGCAATGGGTAAGGATACGGAAACCGTGTTTTATCAAAGCATTTCCATATTCCGCTATTTTAAAAGCATCCTGGATGTTTTCTTCTGCTAATGCCTGTGCCTGCTCAACGGCAGCTTTTGCCCCGGATTGTATTCCTGCCCGAAACACTTTTTCGGTAGCATAAAACAGGTTACGTGCGGTAGGACGGGTTGCATCAATGTCTTTTCTGGCATTTTCCACGAATGGCAAAAATCCGTCAGCCGAAGTCTGCAAAAAAGCCTGCGCCATAGCAAAACCGGCAGCAGCACCTATGGCTCCCGCACCTCTTACCGTCATCACCCGTATAGCATGACAGGTTTCTAAATAGTTTTTCGTTTCTACAATTTGAAATTCAAAAGGGAGGAGGTTTTGTTCGATCATAAAAACCGAAGAACCTTCCATACGGATGGTGCGGTAATGTGTACCATTGACGTTCATACAAAAATTGATGAAAGGCAAAGATAATAAAAAAGAGTTGCTCGCAAGGAACAACCTTTTTAAAATCAAGGAACACTTTTTTATCACGAAAAAATATCAACTTAGGTGAAAGAGAGCGAAAAGTCTTTAAGTTTAAAATTTATAGAAATTAGTGGTAATTTTGTGATGTTACTTAAATTTAAGTAAAAACTTCTGTTCCTTTAAATCAGGTACCCTCCGGATTGAAGGTTTACCTACCGGCAGGCAAAAATTAAAGGAATGGAAAATAAGTGTTTACCAAATAAATGAATTACGAATGAAAAGAATAATTTTTGTTGTGAGCATATTATTAATTAGTGTGTTTGCATCTCTTAAAAGCTTTTCCCAGACAGACGCCAATGCATATTGGAACAGGGATATTTGGGGAAATAACGACAATTTTTATCAAATCAGAGATGAGGCAAATGCTTATTTCCAAAACCATCCTGAATTAGATACCATAAGGGGTACTGGCCGTAAGGATTTCATGCGATGGGAAACTTTCTGGAGCAACAGGATTTTCAAAGTTAATTGTAAAAAACCAGGTAGTTTTAGTTATGCAAACACTGCTTTAATTGATTTTTTAAACACAAAATCGCAATATTTTTCTGATCAAACACAAAATAATTCAAACTGGACACCTTTAGGCCCGGATTATATGCCAACTCAAAATCTTGGAATCATAGGTTGTATAAAAGTTGATCCCAATGATAACACATTAAATACAATTTATGCAGGAACAAATGCTTCAGGGCTATGGAAAACAGTTGATGGAGGCTTTCATTGGAGCAACATTACTGATAACATCGGGATGCCGGGGCTTGGGGTGCAAGATGTTGTTATTGATCCTGCTAACAGTAATAAAATGTATATTGCTACCGGTGTTACTACCTATGGAAAGAATGGTTATGGGATTGGAGTGTATAAAACTATTGATGGAGGTAATACATGGAGCAGTACATCGCTTGTTGCTACACCAAATGAATACAAAACCGCTTATAAATTATTGATAGACCCCACAAATACAAACAGGCAATATGCTCTTGTTAAAGATAAGGTATATCGGACAGAAGATGCATGGGTAACAAATTCATTAATCTTTGATTTACTAACAAATCCGTCTCCATATAGGCGTAAATTGTTAAGAGATATTGAAATGAAACCAAATGATAACAATACGCTTTATATTGCCAGCGATGGATTTGGAACTTATACTTCTGAGGTTTGGTTAACATCCAATGCAACATCCCAGGGACAGGTAATATGGGAACGACAAGATCAAAAATGGGGCTCTCCTATTGTAGAAAGGTATGAACTTGCTGTATTCCAAAGTCAGGAAGATAATGTATATTTAACGTATCGTGATAGCGTTAATATTAAAATATTAAAGTCTGGTAATTCCGGGGCAACGTGGAATTCTGTTTATAATCATACCTGTGGCAACAGTTATGGTGGCGATTTTGGAGGAACCGGCTATTGGCGGCTTCAACTTGTTGTATCACCAACAAATCCTGATATTTTATATATTGGTGGCTTTGAAATAGATAAAGTTGATCTTTCGACAGGAAAAAATGAACATTTTACTTATAACACACCTCTTCACAATAACCATTATCATGTGGATACGCGGGCATTATTTTATATACATGATAACATCAATGATGTTAATGTTTTATTTTCAGGAAATGATGGCGGTGTTTCCAAGAAAACAGATGGTAATTCATTCGAAAATATTAATGGTCATGGATTAAATATTAGTCAGTTTTATGGAATGGGAAATTCAGAAACAAACGAGTCTTTTATTATTGGCGGAACTCAGGATAATGGAATTGTTAAACGTTTTGATAATAAATGGGATAATTATGTTGCTGGCGATGCTTACAGGGTTTTGATAGATTATCAAAATCCATTAGTAATGTATGCTACTTCAAACGGCGGTTCAAAGTATGCTACTTCCACTGGCGGCTCAAATTATATTCGTAAAACAACAGATGGTGGTGATACCTGGCAATATACACACACACCACCCGGAGTTGCCCGTTGCGACCGCCCGTTCTTAATGCATCCTACAGACGCAAATACTATTTATGTTGCTCATCATGATGTTTTTAAAACAACAAATGGAGGACAAACATGGCAGAATATTTCAAACTTCAGCTCTTTACCGGATCCTCCTGATCAAAACACAAGACTTGTAGCATTAGCAGTCTCTTCTTCTGATCCCAATATTATCATCGCTGCATTTGAAGAGCCTACGTGGGAGGACATCAGGAAATATAAGCTGTATCAAACCACAAATGGTGGAAGCTCCTGGCAGGATATTACAAGCGGGTTAAATAATGTAATCAGATGGGTACCTATTTCAGATGTTGTTATTTCTGATTACAACCCGAACAAAATCTGGATAAGTTTTGGTGGCTTCTGGGATGCAAATACCAACCGTGTTTTATTATCTGATGATGGTGGAAGTAGTTGGATAGATTATTCTTCAGGATTGCCAAATTTACCAGTCAATTGTATAAAATACTATAAAGGAAGCGATCTGGATGAAATATTTATTGGAAATGATGTAGGTGTTTTTTATAGAAATAATCAATTAAATCAATGGATAGGGTATAATAATAATTTGCCGGTATCCATTGTGTCTGATATAGAAATTAACTATAATTCAGAAACAATAAGGGCTGCCACATTTGGCAGAGGAATCTGGGAATCACCATTACCTTGCAAAAATGACAATGCGATAGCAAAACACCGTGAAACCGGGATTGCATCCTACTGCGATTACATTACGGAGATAAAAGATAATAAAAAAGACGACATTGCAATAATATCACCCAATCCTGGTACCAACGTTTTATACATCCAAACCGCATTAAAAGATGCACAGTTAGAGATGAGTGATGCCACCGGAAGATTGATAATACAACAAAACATCAACGGAATCACCACCATAAACATCTCCATACTGCATCCGGGCATGTATTTTTACCGGATAATGCAGAATGGAGAGATAAAAAAGAACGGGAAATGGGTAAAAGAATAACCTCTGCCGTAATCCATTCCGGATACCATTCCAAAAATCCAGACGGGTATGCAGCAGCAAACCCGATAACAATATCCGGATTAAAGTTCTTTCGGTATTACATTTTACAATTGAAAGATAAACCATAATATTGCAGTTCATATCTTCGGGGAAATGATAAGTATTAATTTTTAAAACAAAGTAATGTTTTACAAAAGATTTTTAACCCTTGCCGGGATATTGTTTTCCGGATTGCTGTTTTCGCAGCCTCTGTTGCCAACAGAAAACCTGTCGTCGTATGTTAATCCTTTTGTAGGAACTCAGGGCGATGGCAATACCTACCCTGGCGCAGTAGCACCTTTTGGTTTCGTACAACTAAGCCCGGACACCGAGAAAAAGGATTGGGGAGCTGCTGCCGGGTACGAATATTCCGACAGTACCATGTACGGCTTCAGCATGACGCATTTTAACGGAACCGGCATCCCCGATTTGGGAGATTTCCTGTTTGTACCTTCGCTGGGAAAAATCAAATATTATCCTGCCCGTAAGCAAAATCCCGATTCCGGCTATATCATCCGTTTTTCGCACAGCAACGAAACTGCTTCACCGGGTTATTATTCCGTTTTCCTGCCGAAAGATAATATTAAGGTAGAACTTGCCGCTACCGAAAGGGCAGGTATCCTCAAGTTTACTTTTCCGAAGTCGGATAGTGCCAATGTGATGATGGACCTGAACCATGTGCTGCAATGGGAAGTAGTGTGGTCGGATGTACGTTTCGAAAACAATCAGTTGGTTACCGGAATGCATCAGGTAAAGGGATGGGCAAAGGAACGCCACCTGTTTTTTGCCGCAAGGTATTCTAAAGCCTATGATGAATGTGGTATTTACAACGATGGGAAAAAGGTAATTTATGATACTTACCGCTTCCGCAGCCGTTATGAATGTGTAGGAAAGAAATTGCAGTATTTTACATCTTACAAAACAAAGGAACAGGAGGTGATCATGGTGAAAGTGGGCATTTCGGCGGTAAGCACCGAAGAAGCCCTGAAGAACCTGGATACGGAAATTCCTGGCTGGGATTTTGAAAAAGTAGTTTCGGATACCCGTAACAAATGGAATAAAGAACTGCAAAAGATTACCATAGAAGGAACACAACAGGAAAAAGAAATCTTTTACACTTCGATGTACCACGCTTTTCTTACGCCAACTCTTTATGAAGATGCGGATAGCAGTTACCGTGGCTTCGACCACAATATTCATAAAGCGGAAGGCTTTACCAACTACACCGTTTTCTCCCTTTGGGATACCTACCGGGCTGCCCACCCATTATTTAACCTTGTACAGGCAGAACGGAATAACGATATGATAAAATCCATGCTGGCGCATTACAACCAGAGCGTGGATCACCTGTTGCCGGAATGGTCGTTTCACAATAACGAAACATGGTGTATGATAGGCTATCACTCGGTATCGGTAATTGCTGATGCTTACCTGAAAGGACTTCGTGGCTTTGATTATAAAAAAGCTTATGAAGCAATGAAAACCACTGCCATGAACCCGGATTATGATAATGTGCTTACTTATTCAAAACTGGGCTATGTTCCCTGCGATCTGGAAAACGAAAGTGTATCTAAAACGCTTGAATATGCTTACGACGACTATGCCATTGCCTGTATGGCAAAAGATTTGGGCTACAGCAAGGATTATCATTATTTTATGAAACGTTCGCAGTCGTACCGCAATATTTTTGATCCTTCTACCGGTTTTATGCGTGGAAAAGATTCCAAGGGAAACTGGCGTGTTCCCTTCAAGGCTGATGACTATGAAGGTTCGCGCGATTTTACCGAAGCTACCAGCTGGCAATACACTTGGTATGTTCCCCAAGATATAAAAGGGCTGATCGCATTGATGGGTGGCAGTAAAAATTTTACACAGAAATTAGATTCCCTGTTTGATCTGTATCCTCAGGAAGAGCAAAAAGGTACTGAGGATATTCATGGAATAATTGGCCAATACTGGCATGGCAACGAGCCCAGCCACCACATCGCCTTTTTATACGACTATGCCGGACAACCATGGAAAACCCAACAACGTATTCACCAGATCATGAAAACGCAATACGGCAACCAACCCAATTCCCTTTGCGGCAACGACGACTGCGGGCAAATGTCGGCTTGGTATATTTTTAATGCACTTGGATTTTATCCGGTTTGTCCGGTGGACGATTTCTATGCCATCGGAAGCCCATGCGTGAAAAATGTAACCGTACATCTATCGAATGGAAAAACATTGGAAATGAAAGCCAACAACCTTTCCGACAAGAATATTTACATCCAAAAGATGTTTCTTAACGGGAAAAAATGGGACAAAGCCTTTTTGCCTTTCGGCGAAATTAAAAACGGCGGAACCATTGTTTATGAAATGGGAAGCAAGCCTAATAAAAAATGGGGAACAGCAGAGAAGGTTTTGCCATAATACAGGGCTAATAGCGTTGGGAGCAGATACTAAGACTGAATTTCGCGCAAAGTCGCCAAAAGTCAGGAAAATATAGGAGGTGCTGCGCCGGATAATGTACGGTTTGGACTATTTTTAATGGGAATAGTAATATTGGGAACCCATTTGATTATCACCGTTTATATAAAAACCCGGAAGTAAATTAACCTCCGATATTATAAAAATTTCCGTTTGTATTTTGTGTTCCACATTGCGGTTTTCCGTTTATAGCTTCGCTGATTGCATTTTTTGCTCCTAATATTCTTATGCTAAACCCCATATCATTAAAAAGACAAGGTTTAATATATCCGTTAGCCGTTAAACGCAGGCGGTTGCAATTTTCACAATCACCACCAGTGCCTCCGTGAACGATAGAAAATTTCCCCTTTTTCAAATCCATACGGGTAATAAATCGTACCTGCAATCCTTTTTCTCTGCAAAAAGCGCTCACCTGAAGGGCATTCTCTTCAAAGGGCGATTCTTTTACCACACAATTTATTTTTACGGGTAAAAGTCCTGCTTTTACTGCTGCATCAATTCCCTGCATCACCTTTTCTAATTCACCTCCGCGGGTTATCCGGTTGTATTCAAACGGGTCGAGGGTATCAAGGCTGATGTTTACCCTGTTCAGCCCGGCTTTGGCAAGAGGCTGGGCAAATTCTCTCAACAAGATGCCGTTGGTAGTCAGCGAAAGATCAAGTATTTCGGGGATTTTCCTGAGCAGATGTACCAGGTTTATCACTCCTTTTCTTACCAATGGTTCGCCGCCGGTAATTCGTATCTTATTAATACCGAAAGTAGTGGCAACTCTTGCTATTTCTGCAATTTCTTCCAATGAAAGGATATCATCATGCCGTAAAAGGGGTACTCCTTCTTCGGGCATGCAATACCGGCAACGCAGGTTGCAGCGGTCGGTGATGGAAATGCGTAAATAATTAATTTTACGGTTATATTTGTCGTACATACACCAGCGTTCCTTGTTCAACTATTGTTTCACCTATAGGAATGGAAATGATGCCAAAGGCTTTTGTTAAGGCTGCTATGTGGGCAGAGCCATGGTATTCAACCGGCAAAACACTGCCTTCGGGTGTAATTTCCACCGGGATGAATGTTTTTCGTTGCGACTTTTTTCTA
>JALOCA010000054.1 GCA_023227965.1 Lentimicrobiaceae bacterium
TTTTATCCTTCCACCAGAAATAGCCTATTCCTGCAGAACCTAATCCGATGTTTCCGGCATATTGCAGTTTAAAGTAATCGGGCTTCAATGAAACAGACTTTTTCATAGAAGTCTTTTCTTTGCTTCCATCGTTGCCCGAATAACCATCAAAACAATACGATATTAAAACAACAACAAACAATATCCATATAATTCTATTCATAAGTATTCCATCAAAAATCAATTGGATTTATTGAAAATTTTTCACCTTCTATTTTAACAACAATATAATGTTCCTTATACACACTTCCGGTAGCAACATAAGTTACCCCGTCATGATAATAATCCTCCATTTCAAAATTATGTTCATGTCCGCATATGACGGCTTTAACTTTATTGTCTGCCATCATTTTTCTGAATATTTCTTCTTTTTCACCGGCTAACTGATCAGTCCATGGCGGAATATGGGTGAAAACAAAAACATTAGTATCGGTTCCGGCTATAGAAATGACGTTATCCAGCCAGTCAAAATCGGGTTGATGATTGATGCTTTCCCAAACTACATCATCAAAAAAAATGAATTTATTTCTCCCGATATTCATTGTAAAGTTTTTATCTCCAAAATAATGACAAAAAATATCTGAACCGTTGGATAAATAATCATGATTGCCTATACATACAAAAAAAGGTTTGTGAAGTTTATTAATTATTTTGTAGGTATTACGATATTCCCATAACAAACCACTTTCGGTAAGATCGCCGGCATGAACGGTAAACATGCTTCCGGTATCCCTGTTAATGTAATCTACCACTTCATTCAGATTATCATAATAATAATGACTGTCAGCAATCACTGAAAATGAAAAGGTATCCGTATTTATGGTATTTTGCATAAGTTTAGCTGAGTTTTCCTCATTCGAATTTTTATCTTCTGTTTTTGATGAATAAGGGCTGTATTGGAAAGCGTCTTCGCAAGCAGTAAGGTTGAAAAGAAGAAAAAATGTTAACAGAAAGTTTAATGTATTCAACTGCTTCATCACAGAGTTTAATTAAATTTAATGATTATCTGATATCTTATCTAAAGAAAAATTTATTAATAAAAATTTCTTTGCGCTCCTTTGCGAAAAACTCAGCAATTCTCCGCGGTTTAAATCTTTTTTACCGCAGAGGACGGGAAGAATTATGCAGAGAAAACCGCAGAGCCTGCTTTGTTGAAAAAATAATATATCATAAAAGAATCATTAATATTTTTCTTCATAAATTATTGTTTTATACTTTTTAGGCAGAAAAACGGATAATCATTTTAAATTTTTATGAAAAAGTAATTTTAAACATTTCATCCGGCTTCTTTAATTTCCATCGTTTATGCGACCATAGCCAGTCGTCCGGCTTTTTCAGGATGATGTCTTCAAGCTTTTTCATGTATTTAGCTGTTATCTCACCGCGACAGGTATTTTCGGGATACATGCAAATTTCTTCCAGTTCTATGGTATAATGTCCACGTTTTATCCTTTGTACGTCGGCATAAAATACAGGCAGATCGAAAAGTTTCGCATAACTTTCGATACCATGAAGGCATGCCGTATCCTGGTTCAGAAATTTTACCCAATATGCCTTTTTCTCTTTAGCCCGGCCTGGACTTTGATCGCTTACCAAAAAATAAGCTTTGGGAGGTTCCTCATCTAAGCGTTGCAGGAGTTTAGGCTTATAAACAGAGTATAATTCCATGTTCTGTTTCATTCTGCGCTGGCGGAGATAATTATCAAAATATTTATTGGAAAGTGGCTTATAGAAAGTAACAGGACGGTGTAAGAAAAATTTACTTGCCACCTGGGTTCCCCATTCCCAATTGGCATAATGACTCATGGCAATAATTATATCCTTATTTTCCTTGTAATATTTATGAGTAATTTCAGGATTTAAACATTGATAACGGGAAAGTATCTTTTTTGTGTTGAATGAATATCCTTTGATTGTTTCGAGTGAAATATCACAAAGATTTCTGTAATACCGGCGAATAATCTGTTTTATTTCCAAATCATTTTTCTCAGGAAATGAGTTTTTTAAATTATCTGTAATCGTTTTTAGCCGGTAACGCACTATGTATTGCATAACTATCGAATAAAAATCGGATAATAAATAAAGCAAAAAGAAAGGGGTAATGGAGATTAAAAATGAAGAAAATCTAAATAATATATACCCTATACGTTTCATATAGATTAATTTAAATTAATTTTAATTGAAAATAGATGTTTTGGCAGCAATACCAACACGAAATAGTGAAAGCGTCCGGTTAAAATAAATATTATAATAATCTTGTCCATAATAATACTGGGCAAAAATGGTTACATCGTTAAAAAAGGAAGGTTTATAGGAAAGTGTATAACGAAAAACCAGACGTCGTTTAAAATCGAAGTCATTTGCATCGGGCATGCTTCCGGCAATCCACCCTAAACGAATCATTTGGTTAATATTTCCTTTGTGATATTTTACGGAAGGATTGCTGAATTTTTTTAATATTTTAGATAAGTCAACAGACGATTGATAGTCTGCAAAAAAACGCAATCGTCCGTATAATTTCCGTATCTCGGGATTTTGTTTATAATGATAAGATGCGGAAAGTTTTAAGTAGTTAATAACATAAGGCTTCTTTTTTTCCGGACGCGACATAAATATGCCTCCTTCAAATAAATTTGTAGAAAAATTACCGGAATATGTATTAATTTTTGTGCTATCCGCCTCATAATAAAATGAACCATCCTGCCCATTTGAATGATGACACCACGAAAAATAAGTAAACCAATCCTTCTTCTGTCCTGTATTATCAATAATCTGATAGAAAAAAGTAGCTCTGGGCATATAAGAAGGAGTTCGTACAGGATAAGAATGTTTATTATACATCCGGATAATAATGCGTGGCGACAATTCTATTCCCCATCTGTTTTCCGGGTTTAAACTCAGTATATAATAAGGTGCTATATCCCCTTCGAATATTAAAGGTTCGATATTTCCAATACCTCCTAAAGCTGAAATATAACTTGGCTCACGAAACATATTGAATGTGGATATCGCATTCGTATTATGCCAATTGCTTTTTTGAGAAAAGGCATCATTTACAAGCAGTAGTAAGAAAAAAGATAAAAACAGCAAGTATAAATCCTCTTTCATATTCTATAGTTTTAAGGAATATAATAGATAGCATCCTATTAATTATTTATATAAAAAGCAGGAATATATATTGCTCTCCGTCTTTTTCATAAATTGCAATTTTATCATTACGTGAAATCCAGCCTAAAGCTAAGTAAAGTTCCTTAGTATTAATTTTAAGTTTCTTTTTAAGCTCAGTAGCGGAACATTCTCCATTTGTATACAAATATTCCCAGATACGTCCGGCTTTCCTTCCGATTTCACAGGTATTCATGGCTAAAAGGTTTTAATTGTCAATTTTCACATTAAATTATCATTTTCAACTGTTTTGTATGTTATTCAATATTTCGATGCCCTGTTGGGTACAAATTCCTTTATAGAAATACTTCATGATATCTTTTCCGGAAAATGGCATGGATACATTGGAAAGATTATGTAGCGGATGCAGGAAATACGATTCAAAAATAAAAGCGAAAAAGCAAGCTATTTTGCCATATTCAACATCCGGATTGAAATTATTTTCAGCTATTCCTCGTTTTATTCCGTTGGTGATTAAGTCATTTATTAATATGTCTATCAATTTTATCATTTCAACAAACAGTTCATGATAATATTTCTTTAAATCATACAGCGTAGATATACTTAATGAATTTTGACTGGTTATGAATAAATCGGATAGTCTGTATAATTCTTCAACGGCATTGCTACTGTCTTTTGATATAGCGTTGGTTTTAGCCCTAAACTGTGAAAAATCTTCAAGCATAACATCTCTCACTAATTCATTTTTATTGGCATATTCCTTGTAAAGCGTCTTTTTTGAAATTCCCAAATTTCCGGCAATATCATCCATGGCAATACTTTTAATTCCATATTCCAGAAATGTTTTTCTTATGGTCTCAAAATGTTTTTCAAGAATCTGTGTCATTTTTGATCGTTTTATCATTTTTTTTATTTCGATTCTATCATATCTAATCAGGATCAGTTAATTTGAAAGGGAATGCCATATTAAACCGACATTCCCTTCAATTTTTTTATTACTCTTTTGTTGATGATTCGATTTCTTCTGCTTTTTGTGCTGTAAGTTCTTCCGGATCATTTCTTTTTTTATGTTTTTTAACCAATTTGTCAAGAACAACATAAAACACCGGCACCACAAGAAGTGACAAAAACATAGAACTGGCTAACCCACCAACAAGTACCCATCCCAGCCCGTTTTTCCATTCGGCACCGGCACCTGAAGCCAGTGCTATCGGCAATAGCCCCACGATAAGCGCCATGCTGGTCATAAGAATAGGCCTGAAACGCACAGAAGTAGCTTCGATAATAGCATCCACAACCTTTTCACCTTCCTGTTGCCGTTTGTTGGCAAAGTCAACAACCAAAATGGCGTTTTTGGCTACTAATCCCATAAGCATAATAATACCCATCATAGAAAACAAACTAAGGCTTTTTCCTGCTAATGCCAGCGCTAATAATGCCCCGATGATAGACAGTGGCAACGAAAGCATCACTACCAATGGGTATATATAGCTATCATACAGTGCAACCATTATTAAGTACATGAGAACAATGGATGCAACAAGAGCTATGAGCAGACTTGAAAAGGAATCACTCTGACGTTCCATATCGCCTGCATAAACCACATCAACCCCTGTCGGTTTTTCCGTTTTGGCAAGCCGGGCTTTTATTTCTTCGCCAACCGTGCCTATGGTTATGCCAACTAAGTTGCCCGATATACGAACAGAGGGTAGTTTGTTATAACGGATAAGCGTAGAAGGGCTTTCTCCCTCGCTGATGTCCGCCACCTGCGAAAGTCGGATAAGCTGCCCCGAATGGTTTACAAATGAAATGTTTTCAATATCGGCCTTGCTTTTCCTGTCGAATTCATCTAATGATATGAACAGATCATATTCATTGCTTCCATCGCGGTATTTCATGTCGCGGTTTCCTTCGTACGACATGTACATCTGGTTACCAATTTCACCAATAGTAAGCCCAAGTTTTGCTAATTTTTCGCGATCGAACTTCACCACTATTTCTTTATCACCACTTTCTACGGTTGATTCTATATCGCTTGTTCCCTTGATATTTCGCAATTCGTTCAGGACAATCTGGCTATATGCTTTTACTTCTTCAAAATTGGTTCCGCGTACATAAATTTCTACCGGGGTGCTTGTGGTACCCATCATACTTATTTCTTCTATTTTGAATTTTGGGCCGGGGAAAACAGATTTTAAATCGTACTGAAGCTTTTTGGCAAATAATTTGGCGCTCAGTTTTCGTTGATCTTTAGGAACTAATTTTATAGAGAATTCGGCAGCGTAAGGGGTTTCAAGTATTGACATACTACCACCCCTGGAACCAACTTTAGTAAATACGGTTTGTATCTCGGAATATTGAAGCATTTTTTTCTCTATAGCGAGACACATTCCATTGGTTTGTTCTAATGTGGCTGTCCTGTCCAGTTCCATGGCTACGATAAATTCGCCACGGTCGCCCTGATCCATAAATTCGGTTTGTATAAACCCTTTGGATACCAAAAGAAAGGAACCGATAAAAAGTACAACTGCCGCAAGAATGGTAATTCTTTTATGCCCCAACGTCCAATGAAGCGCCGAAAGAATCGCCGATTTAAACCTGGTAACAAGACTTTCAAAAGCAAGCAAAAAACGATCGAAAGGTCTTTTTTTATTAAATACTTTAAGTTTACCAAAACGCGATGTAAGTAATGGAACTAAGGTAAATGAAACCAGAAGGCTTATTAGGATAGAAATTACAACCACCAATGAAAAAGAGCGTAGAACCTGACCGGTGGTACCCGATATAAGCCCGATAGGGAGGAAAACGGCTATCAGCACAATGGTGATAGACATAACGGTAATCCCAATTTCCCTGATTGCATCAAGCGATGCCTGCCGTCGGGTTTTGCCCATTTCAAGGTGGCGATATGTATTTTCCAGCACCACAATGGCGTCGTCCACAATAACTCCTACAACAATTGATAATGCTAATAGGGTAAGTATATTAAGTGAAAAACCAAAAAGCCAGAAAAATGCAAAAGTGGAGATGATGGAGGTAGGGATGGATACGAAAATAAACGTCAGGTTACGGAATGTATGCAGGAACAATAGCATTGTGATTGATACCAGCACAATAGCAAAAACCAGGTCGAACATAACACCTTTAACGGCTTCATTGGTAAAATCAGACATATCGGTGGCAATGGTAAACTGAAGCTTTTGCTTTGCATATTGCTTTTCGAAACTGGCAAACTCTTTTTTTACCTCTTTGCTTATTTCTACGGCATTGCCATCCGTCTGCTTCTGAATACTCAGCCCGATAGCCGGTTCCCCATTGATACGGGCAAGTTTAGTCGTTTTCTTAGAGCCATCTACCACCGAAGCCACATCGCTCAATTTTATAACTGTGCCTTCTTTCGTTTGACCGATAATCAAATCTCTTATCTGATCGAGATTATTAAATTTGCCGGCAAGCCTTACGATAAATTTGGTATTGTCATCTTTAATTTTTCCGGCAGGGAAGTCCACGTTGGAAGCTTCAATCATTTGCTTAACCTGGAGTAGCGAAATGCCGTATTGCTCTAATTTCTGGGCGTTAGCTTTTACCTCTATTTCCCGTTGGTTACCACCGATAATATCTACCTGTGCAATTCCTTTTATTTGGGAAAGTCTGGTTTTAATTTGCTTATCAATGATGTCGTAAAATTCCTTTTCGGGGATATTTGATTTAACAGCAATGCTCATGATGGGGAACATGTTAAGATCAAATTTCATAAATTGAGGATCCTTGCTGTTTTCGGGAAAATCATCTTTGATGGCATTTACTTTTCGCTCACATTCCTGCAACGACATGTCGGCATTGATGCCATCCTTATATTGAATCAAAACTATCGACATACCCTCGAAAGAATAAGAAGTAATTTTGTCAATTCCTTCCAAAGAAGAAGCCGCATCTTCCACGTGTTTGGTAACCGAGCTTTCCACTTCCGAAGGAGCAGCTCCGGGGTAAACCGTCATTACTGCATTGATTGGAAGGTCCATTTTGGGAGTAAGCTCTTTGTTTAAGAGAGAGTAGCAAAATATCCCCGCCAATGCAAGTAAGGTAAATACAACTACCGGGATGGTTGAACGTTTTATTGATATTTCAGTTATCTTCATTATTTCTTATTTTTTAAAGAATATTTACTTGATAATATTAACATTATCACCGTCTTTTAAATTAAGTTGCCCGCTGGTAATAATTTTTTCGTTGGCAGATAAACCATTGAGTACTTCCACCAGCTTATCGTTGCTTTGCCCAATAATTAATGTGCGCTTTACCGCTTTTCCATTTTGTGCAACATATACCTCCGGGTTTTCCATACTTCCTATAATGCACTCTTTTTTAATGATGAGCTTGGGTTCATTTTTAACCGGTAGTTCAGCTTCCGCATACAATCCGCTTCTTAAATGGTTTTTTGTGTCGTTAGCAAGCGTAATTTCCACATTAAACTTCATGGCAGCATCTGCTTTTTCGGCAATGGATGTTATTTTTCCTGAAAACTTTTTATCCGGAAAAGCCCCCAGACGTACTGCAACATTCTGTCCTTTACTGATTTTATAAACCTCGTGTTCCGAAATTTTAATATTAAGTTTCAGGGTATTATTGTTAACGATTTCGCATACCGGCGAACCGCCTGCCAGAAATTGCCCTAAAGTTATATTATCACTATTAATATAGCCTGAGATAGGTGATTTTATGCTCGTATTACTTAATGCTTTACGGGCATTTATTAAATCGGCTTTGGCCTTTTTCAAACCAATGGAAGCTTGCTCCAGGTCGCGTTTGGCTATGGCATTTTCGGCAGCAAGACGCGTGAAACGTTCAACATCTTTTTGATTTTGTGCATAATTTGCTTCAGCGGTTAAAACATTTGCAGCAATGACTTCATCGTCCACTTTTACAATAATATCTCCGGCAGAAACCCTGTCGCCTTTTTGTTTATACACTTTAATGATTCTACCCTGAGTTTCAGAAACAAGGGATAGCACATCCGAGGCTTCTAAATTTCCGGTGGCCACAACATTTTCGGAGAGTGTTCCTGTTTGTACTGTTTCTGCCGATACCGGGATTTTGTCCACCTTACGCTGACTGAAGGCGATGTCGTTCTGAAATTCTTTTTTATTATCTTTGAGTTTATATCCAACAAATATTGAGGCAGCAAGTACAATAACAATCGCCGTAATGTGGGTTTTATTGATTTTCATAAGAATGGGAATTTTATTATTTATTAATTATTTATATTTACAATGTTTTTAAGATTACCGGTGGCTTTAAGCATCTTTATTTCTGAAGTTTTGCATTTTATTACCTGTTGATTATAGGAATTATCTGCCTGTAAAAAATCGGAATTGACGTTCAGTAAATCGGCAAGCGAAGCCATCCCTTCCTGGTATTGTAACATAGTTTGCCGGTATACTTTCTGGGCAAGTTCACGGTTGTCTCTTTGTACACCCAACAAGTTCCGGGCTGTTTGATATTCGGAAAAAGCATTTTGGTAATCAACCTTCAAAAAATCTTTGGTTTGCAAAATATCTTCATCCAATTGCTTTTGTTTCAGCAACGACTGTTTTACTTTGGCATGGGTTACTCCGGAATTATAAATAGGAATGGACATGCTTAATCCTATGGTTGTCATTCTATTCCACTTATCTATATCGGAACTTGTATTATAGGATGAATAACCGAGTTTGCCAAATGCCGCAAGCGTTGGATAATATTGCGCTTTCGAAAGTTTTGTCTGCTGATTATAAATTTCAGACTGTTTCATCAATACCTGGTACGATGGAACATTTCCTATTTGAAATTCGCTTTTTACCGGTTTCTTTTCCGAAACATGTATAAATGAGGCTGTATCTATGGTAATTGTTGAATCTCCAGGCATTCCTGCCAGTGCCTTCAGGTAGTTTAGCTGTATATTTATTCCATTTTGAATGGTTTGCTTAGTAACTTCCAGGTTTGTAATGGTTACCTTCAGGCGGTTTACATCGGTTTCTTTTATCAAATCATTTTTATAACTCAATTCCGCAATCTTATAAATTCCCTCAAGGTTCTTTACGGATTTTTCTATTGTATTCAATTGCAACATCAAGGAACCTGTCTGATAATAGCCATTTGCTACTTCGGCAATTATCTCTTCTTCATTTTTATTTTTTAAAATTGAATAGAGTTCCTGTGTTTTTTTTGTAGTTTGCAAGCCAAGCCAATACGATTGACTGTAAATTAATTGGGTTACCTGTAAATTAGCACTGGCAGAATAAAGTTTATCAATATTGCTTAACTGATCAAGCATTGGGGCATATTCTGCCGGAACTATTTCGTAAACCGATGCCGGAATATCAATTTTATTGAACATCATTATACTATAACTTGTCGAGCCTTCAATTTGCGGCAAGCCTTTTCCCAAAGCTTCTTTGTGCATGTAGTTTGCTTCCTGCACCTGAAAATCTGCTTTTTGAATTTCATGGCTATGTTTTAGTGCATAGCCGATTAAATTGTTTAATTCCGTTTGTCCGCTTACGTTTTTCATAAACAGACCAAAACTGAACATAAATAAAATTAACACTCTACCTTTCATAAATTTATTATTAATTATACACGGGTTTAATTATCATTTAAAGTTTAAATTAATTGTACCGAACAGTCGGTATGTTTTTTGATAAAAAAATAAATAACCGTAAGGTTATAATTTTATGACTTTATACAGCTCTTCCATTTGTTTTTTAAACATTTCAAAAGCAAATTCAATAGAACCGCTCATCAGCATATTGCCAACAATACCTGTACTTATATTCAAAAAATTCATCGACATAATCTCTGAATCAATATCGTTTCGTATTTCTCCGTTTTTTTTTGCTTCATCAAGAACGCTTTTCCATTTACTGATTGCATACTGGTAGAACTTTTGACCGATCTCGGCAAAGTCGGGATAGTATTGTAACGCATCAATGGTTAGAGAAATAAAGTGCAATGGCTTTACCTGCTGCATGTTGGCACTAAGAGCCAGTTCTTTCGAAATTTTATTATTTGCATCATTAATGGTGTGCTGGATAAAATCGTACAAACTTGTATGTTCGTACGGAACCTCTACTTTATTCTCTATCATGTATTTATCAACTACAGCCTTAAATATTTCTTCTTTGCTGGCATAATGATGATAAATAGCTCCTTTAGTAAGTTGGGTAGCTTCGCTGATTTTGTTTATCGTAACAGCTTCATAATTATTACGCAAAAATAAATCGTAAGCAGATTTTAAAATAAATTCCTTGGTGTCTTTCATTGTATTGGATTTAAAAAATACCGACCGTCCGGTTTGCAAAAGTACACAAATAACATTTGCTACAACAAAGAGTTCAAAAAAAATTACATTAAAATGCAAATTAAATTATAAATACCATAATATCATTGATTTACTTTGATGTTTTTTTTAAAAAAATCAGTAACGCTATATTCAAACCGTGTACAAACAGAGGGTCATGTTATGGATAAAAGGATTACCGGAAAAATAATATACATTTTTTCGTTTGCCTGAATACTTTATTATACCTTTGCATCGAATCTGAAAAATATTTTCTTCGGGGCAGGGTGGAACTCCCTACCGGCGGTAAAGTCCGCAACTCTTCCGGGAAACCGGAAGACTGAACCGGTGAAACTCCGGTACCGACAGTTAAAGTCTGGATGGTAGAAGAAAAGATCATTTGTATATGCTACTGCACCTGCTAAACAGGTATCAGTTGCTTCAAAAGATATTTAACCCCGAATGAGATACCATTCGGGGTTTTTATTTTAAAACAAATGATTAACAACGACGATATCCGGTATATGCGTATGGCACTCGGGCAAGCTGCCTGCGGTGTAGGGAAAGTAAATCCCAATCCATTGGTGGGTGCCGTAATTGTGCAAAACAATGCGGTTATCGGAAGCGGTTATCACGAACAGTGTGGCGGCCCCCATGCTGAAATAAATGCCATGCACCATGCCATTGAAGATGTTAAAGGTGCAACCATGTACGTTACGCTTGAACCATGCTCTCATTATGGTAAAACTCCTCCCTGTGCCGATGCACTGATAAATGCCGGATTAAGCCGGGTTGTAATAGCAATGTCAGATTCAAATCCTCTTGTCGCAGGTAAAGGCATAGAGAAGCTACGCAAAAATGGTATTGTAGTTGAGGTAGGACTGCTTGAAGCGGAAGCTATGGAGTTAAACCGGGTTTTTATAAAATATATCAAAACGGGCAGACCATATGTTGTTCTCAAATCGGCCATGTCGCTTGATGGAAAAATTGCAACGGCCAGCGGCCATTCAAAATGGATAAGCTGCCTTGAATCGAGGCAATATGTACATGCATTACGTAACGAGCTAAAGGGAATAATGGTAGGTGTAAATACTGTAATTGTTGATAATCCGCAACTTACTACCCGTCTTGAAAATGCGAAGGGACGCAATCCTATACGAATTGTAGTGGATAGCAAGGGGCGTATTCCTCTTACTGCCCGCATATTGCAGGACGGAGAAAATAATCCGGCGATAATTGCTACCACGTGGCAATTTCCGGACGTAAAATGTCAGCAGTTGAGGAATGCCGGGCACAAAGTATTGATTTTCCCAGATAAAGATGGGCTTGTTGATTTGAATGTCCTTATGGAAACTTTAGGCAAGATGGAAATTGACGGAATATTGCTTGAAGGTGGGGGAACCTTGAACGAATCGGCGTTGCGTGCAGGCATCGTGGATGAAGTTCAGTTTTTTATCGCACCAATACTCATTGGTGGACAAAAAGCAATTACCCCGATAGAAGGGCATGGATTTGAATCTATTGATGAATCAATACGCCTTCATGATTTGAAAATAAAGCAAATAGGTTGTGATATCCTGGTAACAGGAAAAATTAATCATACGTCAATTTTATCAGATAATAATCCTTTATAAGATATGTTCACAGGAATTATTGAAGAAATAGGCACATTAAAAGCCATCAGCCACGGACAACGCTCAGCCACACTTGAAATAAGCGCTTTAAAGGTACTGGAAGGAAGCCGGGTAGGGGACAGCATTGCCGTGAACGGAATTTGTCTTACCGTAACTTCCATCGGCAAAGGTTCATTTATTGTTGATGCAATGCCTGAAACGCTTGGCCGTAGCAATCTGGGATCGCTCCAGACAGGCAGCAAAATAAATCTGGAACGGGCGTTGCGATTGGGCGATCGTCTTGGCGGACATCTTGTCAGCGGGCATATTGACGGCGAAGGCATTATTTTTAGTTTTCGCGAAGACGATAATGCCATCCGGATACGTATTACTGCAAATCAATCGTTGCTGCGCTATATTATTGAAAAAGGATCGGTTGCCGTTGACGGGATTAGTTTAACCGTAACCCATGTGGATGATAAAAGCTTTGAAGTGTCGGTTATTCCACACACAAAAAATGAAACTACCCTTTGCGGTAAACGACCGGGCGAAAGAGTAAATCTTGAAACGGATATGATAGGAAAATACATTGAGCGCTTTTCAGGCTTTAGTGCTGATCCGCAAATCAAAGAATCAAAGGATATCAGTATTGATTTCCTTAAAGAAAACGGATACTTTTAAAATCAAATATATAACAAATGAAACCATTTAATTCGATAGAAGAAGCTATCGGGGATATTCGCCAGGGAAAAATGATTGTTGTGGTAGATGACGAGTCTCGTGAAAACGAAGGCGATATTATTATTGCTGCCGAAAAAGTTACTCCGGAAGCGGTTAACTTCATGGTAAAACATGCCGGAGGATTGATTTGCATGCCTGTTACGCGTAAACGTATGGATGAGTTACAGATTTACTATATGGTTCAACGGAATACCGATAGCAAACAAACTGCATTTACCGTTTCTGTTGACTGGCATGAATCCACCACAGGAATCTCTGCCTACGAAAGGGCTCAAACTATTCTGCACATGATTAATCCAAAGTCAAAGCCAAAAGACTTTACCCGTCCGGGACATATATTTCCGTTAATTGCCAAGGAACGTGGCGTTTTGGAGCGTGCCGGACATACGGAAGCTGCCGTTGACCTTGCCCGCATGGCCGGACTTTATCCGGCCGGAGTCATCTGCGAAATAATGAATGAAGACGGCTCGATGGCACGTGTGCCTGATTTAACAGCATTTGTAGAGAAACATAAACTGAAATTTATTACCGTTGCTGATTTGATCAGCTACCGCCGGAAGCATGAATCCATAATTGAACGAAAAGCTAAGGCAGAATTACCCACTGCTTATGGCGATTTTAAGGCTTATGGTTATGTGGATAAAATCAATGGCGAACATCATGTTGCATTGGTTAAAGGCAATATTCACGACAACGAACCGGTGCTGGTACGCATCCATTCCGAATGTTTGACGGGCGATGTTTTCGGATCAAAACGCTGCGATTGCGGAGAACAATTACACGAAGCTATGCGTCGCATCGAGGAAGCCGGAAGAGGAGTATTGCTTTATCTGCGTCAGGAAGGGCGGGGGATAGGCCTGATCAATAAATTGAAAGCCTATGAACTACAGGAAAAAGGCATGGATACCGTAGAAGCGAATATTGCCCTTGGTTTTAGAGCCGATCTTCGTGATTATAGTGTAGGTGCAGAGATATTAGTTGACCTTGGCGTAAAAAAAATCATACTCATGACAAATAATCCTACCAAAGTGGCAGGGCTTTCAGGGTATGGGCTTGAGGTGGTGGAACGCCAACCTATCGAAATGGCCTGTAATGAAGAAAATCATTTCTATATGCAAACCAAGTTGCACAAACTGGGGCATTTGTTGCATGTACAGTAATAATCAGTTTTTGTTGTAATTAAACGAACTCTTTATCAAATTTTAATATTTATTTATAAAAACGCTTTAAGATGAAAACATTTGAAGGAAAATTAATTGCCGAAGGTTTAAATTTTGGGATTGTAGTGGCTCGTTTTAACGAGTTTATTGGTGTCAAATTACTGGGCGGCGCACTTGATGCCATTAAGCGTCATGGTGGAAATGAAGAAAATATAAGTATTGCCTGGGCTCCGGGTTCATTTGAAATCCCTTTGATAGCTAAACGAATGGCAACGAGTGGTAAATATGATACAGTCATTTGTCTGGGCGCTGTGATTCGTGGTGCCACGCCTCATTTCGATCTGGTAGCCGGAGAAGTGGCAAAAGGCATTGCGCTGGTAAGCCTCGAAACCAACGTTCCCGTTATTTTTGGCGTATTATCCACCGATACCATTGAGCAAGCCATTGAACGTGCCGGAACAAAAGCCGGGAATAAAGGCTTTGATGCCGCCGTTGCTGCCATTGAAATGGCAAATCTGTTGAAGCAACTTTAAACTTTTATTTTGGGAAGCAAGAATATTCCTTTCAACCGGAATATTCCTGCCTTTGTATTTGTGCTGCTCCATACTGCTAATTGATATTTAAGTTGAGAAATAATCTTTAATCTTAAAAAGCAATCACTAAACCTAAAGCGAGACTAAAGGCATCCATAAAATTTATCTCTTTAGATTTCAGGATTTGATATAAATAAGTATCCATTGCATTGCACTCGGAGTAAAAACCAATTTTTTTAATAAAGCAGTATTTTTTAAAATAGATTGTACATTCCTGTGAAATAAAGGGCATTAAATGAATTGCATTGGGCGAATAATAGTTATTGGGATAATAATCCGGAAGTTCTACATAGGTTTTTTTAGTAAAAGCAAGATTGGTGGAAAAACCTATCTGCTCCTTAATTACTATATTTGGAGCTGGATGAAAAACAAAAAGATTTACCATATTTTTCAGAGCAACGGTTTGGATAGCATTTCCGCCCGCCCAGGATGGAACTTTTCCGTAAAAAATTTCCGTTTGCATTTTATCCTTCCACCAGAAATAGCCTATTCCTGCAGAACCTA
>JALOCA010000055.1 GCA_023227965.1 Lentimicrobiaceae bacterium
CAGCCGTAACTATTTCTGTTTTGTAAATGGATTGAGGTTTCCCGTCAATAATAGCTTCCTTATGGTAAAGGTCAATAACAGCTTTTAAATGTAGTGAGTCGCTCATTTTTTCAGGGATTGTATCCACTGCGATACGGCAAATATATTCTCCGCTTTGTAAGTGTTGTGTGCTGATTTGGTGTATTTGTCCGGATGAAAGAGTGCAACAGGCTGTTATCCGGTAAAGTTCTTCATACTTGTTGTTAATATTTTTTGTGGCTTCCTGCTGGTAATAATCACTCATCCCGTTGAATGCAGCTTTTTTAAGTGAGAAAATTGTCAGAGCGCGTAGTAAAGCCTGTTCTTTTCCTGTAAGCGAATCCAATTCGGGGTCAGAAATTCCAATAACGGTTATTTTGTTGTTTTCCTGTGGCAGTGGCGTACAAAAATCACCGGGAAGGGCAATATTTACCGGAATTACATTGCAATTTTCTGCTGTATAATTTTGGATTTCTTTTTCCAGAATGCGGTCAATAGAGTTTCTGCTTTTAGCAGGAAGTTCCTGGCAATTTATTCTTACACAGTAAAGCAAAAAAAAGGAAAGGCAACTGCAAAACCCAACTGCAAAAATGCCAATTTTTTTATAGAAGGTTCTCTGCTTTTTCATATGTAAGATGTCAATAATCAAATATCCAGCAAAATTCATCCATACCGCTTTCTATGCACAAAAGAAAACCCGAAGAAAAGTTGTCTCAGCTTTACAGTTTATTGAAAAAATATGATTTAAAGCTATTTACAATAGCTGAAAGTAGAAAACAGAAGCCGGGACAACTTTTTATTCTGTTAATTATTGAGCTTGCTTGTTCATCTCGTCTTCAAAAGTTTTTTTGAACTTTTCGTAGTTGTAATCAATTTTCAGCATTTCATCGTTGCTTAGCCGGTTGCTAATAGACTGGAGCAGTTCGCTTCCACCCAATTCGATACAAACATAGGTTTTGAAATTGCCTGTCTTCGTTTTGGTCATTTTTTCACAAATGATGCGTGTACCTGTAAGTTTCTGGTTGATTACTTCGCGGGTAAGTCCTTCGTAACGTTCCATCAAGTCTTCTTTGTTGTTGTGTTCACCTGATTTCAGATAGTTGTCAATAACGCCTTTGATAAGGGTTTGCATTTGCGATGCAAGTCCGGCACGGGCTTCACTTAAGGCTTTCTTTTTCGACGTCATTTGGTCCATGCTTTCGCCTACTGCACTGAAACGAAGACGCTGAGCATCGGAAAGATATTCGCCTCCTGCACAAAGTACCGAAATTTCAGTTTCTTCCTGATCTTTAAGCGTAGCAGCCTTTTTTGAAGATTTGCACGATTGCGAAATAATAGAAATGCCGACAATAAGAAGCAGCCCGACAAACAGTTTTGTAAATGTGTTTTTCATAAGTTGGTAAATTTAAGTTAATAATCATGTTTTAATACCGCCAGTAAAAATAATAATAAAAAACAATATATTTTAGTTTCTTTAAATATATTTTTTAATTGGAAAAGCAGGTTGTATTCAGCACCGGAAAATAAAAAAAATATTGGACCAGCCCAACGTTGAAAGTACAGGGTAATAATCACATAACATAGCAGTAATTTAATGGTTTTTTATTACTTTTAAAAGTATAAAAACAGAACCTAAATGAAAGCGGAGAATTCTATCCTACAAATGAGAAATGTTTCAAAGGTTGCAAAAGAACAGAAAGTTCTATATAAAAAAGAAGAGGGTTGTAAAAAAAACAAAATATCAATTAATGCCCAAAAGTTAGTATATTTTTTCCTGTATTTTTTTATCATTTTGCCAGACAATTACTTTTGCCAGTTTTTCGTCCATGGTATAAATTTTTTCTTCACCGTTTCGTTTCCCATTGGTGTAGGATACTTCACGTTCGACGGTACCACGAGGATATTTTTTTACCAATATGCCACAGCCATTTTTAAAAATGCCTTTTCCAAACACCTTGCCATCAATGTCATAATATAACCATTCTCCATCAAAAATTCCCATCCTGTAATTACCGGAAACTTTCGGCATCCCGTTTTCATACCACTGACGATAGGCACCATGCAGGGTGTCTTTTATATAATTTTCTTCCGAAATTTTTTTGCCGGCATCATTCCATGAAGTAACAATTCCATAGAGCCTGTCGTTTTGGTAATCGGCACTGTAAATCACTATTCCATTTGGTGTATAACGGATAAGTTTTCCGTTTAATTTGTCATCTTTGTAGGTACATTGCATCTGCCGGTTACCGTCTTCGTAGTAAAAGACTGCCAAACCGTTCATTTTGCCACCTGATTTGCTGATTTCAAACTTGCAATTTCCATTATCCCAGTATCCTTTATCTTTGGGCTGGCAGGCGCTGATTAAAAAAAGAAGAGATAAAACACCCGTTCTGAAAAATGCTTTATTCATTGCTTTACAATTATTGAAATTGGATGCAAAAATCGTCTGCAAAAATCGTTTTTTTCTGGGGATTCCAGAGATAAATTTTTATTAAATCACCCTTTTTTACTCCAGCCGGAAGATTACACCGAAAAAAGCCTTGATTCCAGGTATTTGGATTTAAAAAATACTGTATTTCCCTTCCCGCCCAAAATACCGGTTTTTTGTCGGCAGATGAAATATCCACTACCAGAATTGCTTTTGCCGAAGTATCAGAAAGCATTGCCCAAAGGCTTATTTTTATCTTAGATGGGATTTTCCCTGAATATTTCTGCACAGGGATGGTGATATTCAGCCCATATTCGTGTAATGAATCCAGTTTCAGGGAATATCTGCCATTTTTTACACAGGAAGTACAGCGCAATACTGAATCTACTCCCAGCACAGCAGCATTTTCCATATCTGTTTTGAGTGTGAACAAAACTTTTTCTCCGGCTACCTGCTTAATAGGTTTTTTTGAGAAAAGTGTTGCCCGCGACATACCGGAATAGTCATGATCTTCTATCACATACGGATATTTTGTTTGAATAATATCATACACTTCTTCCTGAACGCTTTTAGTCCATGCATAAGCGAAATACCCTGCTGAAGAAGCATCTACTACCTGTTTCAGCTCCCGAAAATCGTTGTTACCATCATTTTTTGTTTGCAAAAATGTAACCGGATGGTGTAACTGTTTCAGATAATAATTGATATACCAAACATTATTTGCCTGAAGAGCCTTGGCAACATTTTCTTCTCCAAACTGCTCGTCCCAGACACAGAGTTTGGCAGCTACATCTTTAAATTCTCCGAAGTGTTGCGTAGAGTAATATTTTTTCCCGGAAACGGTAGAAAAAATACCAGTAAACAAAAAGATTACCAGTAAAGTAGTAGTACCTACATTAATTTTTTGTGGCAAAAAAGAAAAAAGAAAAAATAGTAGAAAAGGAAAAGAAAACAGCAGAATGGAATATTGTAAAACCGGATTTCGCAAAATGGAATAAAAATAGCCGATCAAAAAAGGAAGCAGAAAAAACAGCAATGCCAACAACTGAAAACGGTTGAACCGGTTTTTTTTAAATCGCAGAATGATGGGAATCAGAAAAAACAGGACAAAAATGATGACAATCAGTAGCGAGCCATTGAAAGCATAAAACAAATAGTCTGTTATCCAACCGGGATGGGGTTTGCCCAGCCAGCCGCTTTCGCCACCCACGCCTCCAATGGCAAACTGGTATAAAAATATCTTTAAATTAGGAAGATAGAGTATTGCTGCGGTTATTCCGGAAAGGATGTATTTTATCCGGTTCGTTTTTTTTAGATAGAAAAATCCTGTAATTCCTACGATGACAACAAAAAGGAAGCTGTAGTTATGGCTGTAAGCAGCCAACACCACGGAAAGGAAAAAGCCTGCATAATTCAGCCAATGGGATTTCTGGTTGAACAGAATTTTTGTCCAAAACCAAACCGTAGCCAGCGAAAACAGTAATCCCGGGCTGTAAGGACGTGCCAACTGACTGTAAAGCAGGAAATATTCCAGCACAGCCATTGCTGATGCCGAAAACAAAGCGGTAACTTCGCCAAACCAGCGACGCGCAATCAGGAAAGCAATCCCAACCGAAAAAATTCCGGCAAGCACGAAGGGAAAACGTACGGCAGCTACCGAATTTCCAAGGATTTTTACCCAATAATACAAAAACACCTGTACTCCTGCAGGATGGAAATCTCCTTTCATCACGCCGAACTGAATCAGGTCGTGAAAGTTTTTATATCCGAGCCGGTAAAGGGCACTCAATTCATCGTTGCTTAGCGACCAGGAAGCATAATGATAAAACCTAAGCACACTGGCACATAAAATTACCAGCAAAAACAGCCATTCCGCAGGATGTTTCCTCAGCATGTTTATTTGGAAAGGTTACTTCTTTGTTTTACTACCTCGTACAAAAGAATTCCGGCAGCCACGCTTACGTTGAGCGAAGCAATTTCGCCAAGCAATGGAATCTTCACCTGTAAATCTGCTTTTTTTAGGTATTCATGCGAAATACCGTCTTCTTCCGAACCGAGCAGCAATGCCGTAGGCAGACTGTAATCTGCCGAATAATACAACTTATCTGCTTTTTCGGTAGCAGCCACCACCTGAAAACCATACTCTTTCAAGACATCAAGGGTAAATTTCAGATTGGGTTCGCGACAAACAGGGATGTGATGCAAAGCTCCGGCAGAGGTCTTCACTGCATCGGCATTCATTTGTGCACTGCCTTTTTCTGGAACCACTATGGCATCGGCTCCGGCACATTCGGCGGTACGGGCGATGGCTCCCAGATTGCGTACGTCGGTAATACGGTCTAAAACAATTACCAACGGTACTTTGCCACTTTCAAAAACTTCGGGAAGAATATCATCGAGGCGTTGGTAGGTTACAAACGAAAGAAAAGCCACTATTCCCTGATGATTGTTGTTGGTAAGACGGTTAAGTTTTTCCGGAGGTACATACTGAAAAGGTATTTTTCGTTCTTTCACTTCTTTCCAGAGTTCAAAAAACAGTTCTCCTTTCAGTCCGTTCTGGATAAAAAGTTTGTCAATGTCTTTTCCCGAATGGATGGCTTCCATCACCGGACGTATGCCGTAAATTAAATTATCGTTTTTCAAATTTTAAAGTATTATTTGTTTTCTTCTTCTAACAATTCTCCGTTTTGTCGGTATTTATCCGGAATCACTTTACTTACTTTTACACCCAGTTCGCGAAGTTTTTCCACCCTGCCAATAAGATTCCCGCTACCGGTACTAAGTTTCTTTTCGGCATCGGAAAAAGTGTTTTGCAGTGTGTTGAGCTGGGTACTTATTTTTTTCATATCTTCCAGGAAAGAGACAAACTTGTCGTACAGGTTTCCGCCGTGGCGGGCAATCTCCAGTGCGTTTTGTGTTTGCTTTTCCTGTTTCCATATGGAAGCAATCGTACGTAATGTAGCCAGCAGGGTAGTAGGACTTACAATCACAATTTTTCGTTCCCATGCAAAAGTAAATAATTCTACATCTGTTTGGATAGCCGTGCTGAATGCGGCTTCCACAGGCATAAAAAGAAGTACAAAATCAGGAGAATCGAAAAGTTCCGCCGACTGGTAATTTTTTTCGCTCAGCCCTTTTATGTGACTGCGGAGAGCTTCAATATGCTGCTTCAGGTAACGGTCGCGGTCGTCCTGGCTTTCGGCATTTACGAAAGCTTCATAGGCAACCAGAGTAACTTTGGAGTCAATGATAATATGCTTATTATCAGGAAGCCGGATAATCACATCGGGACGAATAGGGCTTCCTTGTTCGTTGCGGGCAGTAAACTGTGTTTCGTATTCCACACCCTTGGTAAGTCCAGAACGCTCCAGCACTCTTTCCAATATGATTTCGCCCCAGTTTCCCTGTTTTTTTACATCGCCTTTCAGTGCTTTGGTGAGATTTTCGGCATCCTGACTCAGCTTGCGATTCAGATCGAAAAGGCTTCTTACTTCCTGTTTCAGGCTTACTTTGTCGCGTGTTTCATTCTCATAGGCATCTTTTACCATTTTCCGGAAATCGGTAAGATTTTCCTTCAACGGATTGAGGATTTCTCCCAGATTTTTCACATTGGCTTCGGTGAATTCCCTTGAGTTTTGCTTCAGAATTTCGTTGGCAAGATTTTTAAATTCGGCGGAAAATCTGGTTTGTAAGTCTTCCATTTCCTGCTTCTGGGTGGAAAGTTTCTCCTGCATGTTCCGGAAGATTTCCTCAGAACGGGCAAGGCGGTCTGCCTGTGCGGCAACTCGTTCGCGTTCGGTAAACAGCTCGTTTTGCATTTTCACAGATTCTTCCTGCAAAAGGTTGAGCCTTTCCTGGATTATTCCCTTTTGTTTTTCTGTCTCAGCAAGTTTAAGCAGATTTTCCTTTTCAAGGTTCGCAATCTGGTCGTTGAGTTTTTGTTGTGTCGAACGTTGTTTATTCAGGGCTATTACCCAGCCAAGAATTATTCCAACTAAAAGTCCTGTAAAAAGATACAAAAAAGTCATATTCTTAAAAATAAGATGGTGTAAAAATAATGAAATTTGTAAAGCTGAGCGAATTCATCGGAGCTGGTTTATTAAAAAGTAACCCTGACGGGCTTATATAGTGATATGGTTTATGTTTGCAGAATTACAAATTCCACTATGTTTCGAGCTGTCCCGGTTTAGCCGGGATTCCGCTCAGCCGGGGTTTTATTTTAACAATAAATTATTGATGTCTAATTCAATATTTTCTGAATATCCAAAGTAAATACCTGTAATTATGCCTTCGCGGTTAATAAGTATGTATCTTGGAAACGAATCTACTTTTAATGTTGACTTTAATTTTGTATTACCCATGATTTGTATAATTTCAATTCCATTGTTTTCAATATATTTTTTTGTTTCTTCAATATCGCCTGATGTTATGCCTATAGTGAAAAGCCCAAATGGTTCATAAGTACTGGCAATTTTGTCGATCATTGGTAATGATTTTTTACAAGGTACACACCATAATTCCCAAAAATCCAACAAAACTATCTTTGACTCCAAACTTCGTATATTAATAGTCTTATTATCTAATGTCTGGAATATTATTTCGGGTATTTTTTTCCCTACAAGCTTGTTGGCTAACGTATCAGTAGGGTGTTCACCATGTCCATATTTGGATAGGAAGGCAATGTTAACATGTTCATTGTTTCCGATCTGGTTATTAATCATGACATCATCAATAATGAATGATATTGATCGTTTCCAATTATGCTCCTTGTTTTTCTCTATGCGACTTAACTGTATTGGAATCAATGTTTGCTTATCTATTATCAGGACTTTTGTAATGATTGATGAATTCAGATACTGGTCAGATTTGAATTTGAAATGCTTATCATCAGCATCCGAAAGTGAATATCTGACATTTGTTGTATCAATATTAAGAAGATCGGTAATAACCAATTGTCCTCCGGGCGAACCGAATATATGATTTTTAAAATTTGGTTCTTTCATGTAAAATTTAGATGTAAATACCATGTAGTTAGTATTTTGAAAATAGATATTTTCAAAGTCCATACTATCCATTTTACTAATAAAGCTAATATTTAGAATAGAATCTTTCTTATCCCGCTCCAGCAAAACTTTACCTGTATTATTCCATATGTTTCCATTTAACAATGTGTCTATTCTTATTACATTATATTTGATTATGTTTATTTGGGCTTGCTTGTTTAAGAAGGCATTAAATAATTCTGTTAATTCTTTGGAATCACTTTTATTTTGATTTGGCACAGTAACCAATTCCTCTTTATCCGATAAAGTAGCCTGGGCAATACTATTACAGCAAATCAGAGAGGATAGAATTAAAATTAAAAGAAAAACAAATTGAGTTCTCATATATAATTTATTAATGATAAGGTGTTTTATTAAAATTGGTTACAACCCGTCGTAAGCTCTGTAAAGAGCTCGAAAATACAAATATTTTTATAAAAGCAAAACAACGGGTATATTTTCCCAGCGGGTGCAAACTCCGCTTTGTTCAGAGCGGCAAAATATTTGCCGCTCTGCCGGGTAATACACTTTGAAAACCTCTGAAACCCTTATTCTTTATAGATGAATTTCTGTTGACTGCATAAAAAAACCGCCCCTGCAATAGGAGCGGTTGTAATGTTACCAATGAAAAGGTTATTTTTCATCTTCTTTTTCTTTAGCTTCTTTTTCACTTTGTTCCATATCAGATTTGAGGTTCACAAGAGCTTCAATGTCGCCTAAAGTGGTTTTTTCGAGATTGTCCTTGATTTTTTTCACAGCTTTTTTTGTTGATTTTTCAGCATCATCGGCTTGTGATTGTTCCTGGGCTTTTGTTGCTGTTTGTGCATCCTGGAAAATTTTGCTGTGTGAAAGAATAATCTTCTTATTATCTTTTGAAAACTCGATTACTTTAAAATCAATGGTTTCGTCAATTTTCGCACTAGATCCATCTTCTTTAACAATATGACGCAGAGGAGCAAAACCTTCAACGCCGTAAGGAAGGGTAACTACAACACCTTTGTCGCCTGTACCGGAAATGGTACCTTTATGCAACGAACCGGGAGTAAAAATACTTTCGAACACATCCCATGGGTTTTCTTCCAATTGTTTATGTCCGAGACTCAGTCTGCGGTTTTCAACGTCCACATCGAGAACAATCACATCCATTTGTTCACCTATTTTGGTAAACTCGGCAGGATGTTTGATTTTTTTCGACCAGGAGAGGTCACTGATATGGATAAGACCGTCAACACCTTCTTCGAGTTCAACAAAAATTCCAAAGTTGGTAAAGTTACGGACGGTAGCTTTATGTTTCGATTTCACGGGGTATTTTTCCATGATATTTGCCCATGGGTCGGGTATAAGTTGTTTGATACCCAGTGACATTTTGCGTTCTTCGCGTTCGAGAGTAAGTATAACTCCTTCCACTTCGTCGCCTACATGGAGAAAATCCTGTGCTGTACGCAGATGCTGGCTCCACGACATTTCTGAAACATGGATAAGACCTTCCACTCCAGGGGCTATTTCGATAAATGCACCATAATCGGCTATAACCACTACTTTCCCTTTTACCTTGTCACCCACTTTCATATCGGGATCCAGTGAATCCCAAGGGTGAGGGGTAAGTTGTTTTAATCCGAGGGCAATACGTTTTTTATTGTCGTCGAAATCGAGAATTACCACTTTTATCTTTTCATCAAGCTGCACGACTTCTTCAGGGTGATTGATTCTGCCCCACGACAGGTCTGTGATGTGAATAAGTCCATCAACACCGCCAAGGTCAATAAATACACCGTATGAAGTAATATTTTTAACAGTTCCCTCCAGTATTTGTCCTTTTTCGAGTTTGCTGATGATTTCGGCTTTTTGTTGTTCAAGTTCATCTTCGATAAGCGCTTTGTGCGAAACGACAACGTTTTTATATTCGTGATTGATTTTTACAACCTTAAATTCCATTACTTTATCAACATACACATCGTAATCGCGGATGGGTTTCACATCTATCTGCGAACCCGGCAGGAATGCTTCTATTCCAAAAACGTCCACAATTAGACCGCCTTTGGTGCGACATTTTACATAACCATTAATAATTTCCTGGTTGTCGTAAGCCTGGTTAACACGTTCCCATGATTTAAGAATGCGTGCTTTTTTGTGCGAAAGCAAAAGTTGTCCGCCCATATCTTCTTGACTATCAACATAAACTTCGATTTTATCTCCAACTTTTATGTCGGGATTGTAGCGAAGTTCGGAAAGAGGAATAACACCATCAGATTTAAAACCGATGTTTACTACAACTTCACGGTTATTTTTACCCACGATGGTGCCATTGATTACTTCGTGTTCAACAATCTGGCTCAGGGTGTTTCCGTAAATATTTTCCAGGCGTTCATGTTCCTGTTTTGAGTAAGAAGTGTGTTTTTTACCGGTTGCATCCCAGTCAAACTCTTCCGGTACGACAGGTACAAGAGCTATTTTTGTTTGGGGTTCAGTTTTCGGAGTTTCGGGATTATTGCTCAGGGGTGTTTCAGAGGTTTCGGAAACTGTATTTTCCTGTTCTTCTTTTTCCGATACATTGTTGACTTCTAATTCTTCAGTCATTTTTTGTTGATTTTTATGTTTCGGTTTTGCCGAAACGGGTTAATAATTAGGTTAATTACACGTTACAAAAGCTTTGTAAGGCTTTTTGAAAACGGGGTGCAAATTTAAAAATATTTTTTTGAAAAAGAATACTTTAATAAAAATTGTACTTAGTAACCTGAGTTTGGGATAAAATATGTTTTACATCTGCTTGATAATAACCCGTCAGGGGTTTAATACCAATAAAAAAGATTTTTTATTTCTGTAAATTCACCGTTATGAAATTAATAATTAATGTTCTACGGACAATTTTTTATAAAAAATCAATATTCTATTAACATTAATCGCCTACGGCGAAATGTAATATGCTGAAATATTACAAGAATAATTTACAACCTTACGCTTAACTCAGGTTTTAAAAATACAAACACTTTGAATAATAGAAATAGAAAATGTACGCCCGTGGCTTTGTTTAATGTTTTGATAGTCAATAATACTTTCTTTCACAGAAATCTAAAAAAATATATACGAAAAATCCAAAAAAGGAAAGGAAATGCATGCTTATTACTATATTTCCCCATGGAGTTATGTTTTTAGGAAAAAATATTTTTTTTCTTGCACTCATTTGTTAATGAGCAAATTTTCAAGAAGGGTGCTGATACTGTTTTTCTATTACAGATGATTGGCGGAAGTATAATGGTGCAGGCATAAAAAATACCTTTTGCAAAAATCATATTTTATAATGTATTACATTTAAATGGCTCTTTATTAGTTTATATAATTTAAAATCAAAATAAATAAGGTATTTTTTTATGTATTTTCAAATGAATATTTAATTTTGGGCTGCTTCAAAAAACGAAGTTAGCATACTTAATTTAGATATTAATATGAGTCCGCAATCGTTAATTTTATTCTTTATTGTAGCCGTTGTACTGGTAGGAGGAGCAATCATTTTTTCCTATTTTGTGGCGCCAACTTCCTATAATCCACAGAAAGCTGAATCCTATGAATGCGGAATTCCTACTAAGGGTATTACATGGCTTCAGTTTAATGTTGGGTATTATCTTTTCGCTATCCTTTTCCTAGTGTTCGACGTAGAAACGGTATTTGTATTTCCCTGGGCAGTAGTGATGAAGGATTTGGGATGGGTAGCATTTATAGAAATTGTAGTTTTTCTTTTCATTTTAGGTTTAGGCTTGCTTTACGCATGGAAAAAACACGCGTTAATATGGGAATAAAAATCAAATCAATGCAATACGACGATTTCAAGGATAACGAAACCCTTGAAATCATGAAAAATTCCGGAGGGAATATACTTTTAACTACTATTGATGATATTATAAATTGGGGAAGATCGAATTCTATTTGGCCTCTCACATTTGCAACGAGTTGCTGCGGTATCGAGATGATGGCTACCGGTGCTTCACGGCATGATTTTGCCCGTTTTGGGATAGAAGTATATCGTGCAAGTCCGCGTCAGGCAGATGTTATCGTTGTAGCAGGAACTATTGTACATAAAATGGCTCCGGTACTTAAGCGATTGTACGACCAAATGTCGGATCCAAAATATGTAATTGCGATGGGTTCCTGTGCTATTTCGGGTGGACCATTTTTTTATAATTCATACTCAGTGATTCGTGGAGTGGAACATATCATTCCCGTAGATGTGTACGTTCCCGGTTGCCCTCCGCGCCCCGAAGCTTTGCTTTACGGTGTAATGCAATTGCAACGAAAAATAAAAGGAGAGACCATCTCCGATCCCCGAAACCCAATGAAAGATTACAAATAATAAGATTTTAATGAATAAGGAAGAACTTAAATACAGAATAAAAAACTTGGTTCCGGAATCGGAAGTTTTGGATGATAAGAATTTTCTGACGTTTACGGTAGCCAAAGAATCTTTTTTCCAACTTTGTACAAGTCTGAAAGAAGATAAAGACCTTGCTTTTGATTATCTTTTTAACCTGAGCGGTGTTGACTGGGAAAGCAAACTGATGGTGGTTTACCATTTGCGTTCTACAAAACATAACCATGAAATTGTAGTAAAAACGAGCACAAACGACCGCGAAAATCCGGAAATTGACAGTATTTGCGGCTTATGGAAAACGGCTGAATTTCTGGAAAGGGAAGTGTATGATTTTTTCGGAATAAAATTTACCAATCATCCCGATTTACGAAGGCTTTTCCTTGATGAAACCCGCATAGAAGGTTTCCCGTTCCGAAAAGACTATAAAGATGAAATAAATATCATTGAAAGATAGTTATGCGTGAAGAAATAAAAGATACCCGTTTCGACAGGGAGGAAGAATACACAATCAACATGGGTCCGCAGCATCCTTCAACTCACGGAGTGCTTCGTTTCGTACTCAAACTGCAGGGTGAAATTGTCCGTAATGTTGAGCCTCACTGCGGCTACATTCATCGCGGAATCGAAAAAATGTGCGAACACCTTACATACCAGCAAATTATTCATCTGAGCGACAGGCTTGATTATCTTTCGGCACATATCAATAACGAAGCCGTATGTTTATGTGTGGAAAATGCGCTTGAAATAGAAATTCCCGAAAGGGTGAAGTATATCAGAACCATACTCGATGAACTTACCCGTATACAATCGCACCAGTTGTGGTGGTGTTCGTTCGGAATGGACCTGGGAGCATTGACCTGTTTTTTCTACGGTTTACGCGACCGCGAATATATCCTTGATATTTTTGAAGAAACAACAGGCGGCAGACTTATACAGAGCTACAACACTCCGGGCGGCTTGATGCAGGATATTCATCCTGGTTTCCAGAAAAGGGTAAAAGATTTTATCAAATATTTCCGGAAAAAACTTCCCGAATATGGCCAATTGCTGACCGGCAACGTAATAATGCAGGAAAGATGCAAGAAAATAGGTTATCTCTCTCTCGAAGATGCAATATCTTACGGAGTTACCGGACCTTCAGGCAGAGGCTCGGGCTGGGCTTGCGATGTGAGAAAGATTCATCCTTACAGTGCTTACGATAAAGTTGACTTTGTGGAACCTCTTTACCGCGATGGTGACACTTTCGCACGCTATAAAGTAAGGATTGATGAAATGTGGGAATCAATGAAAATTATTGAACAACTCATTGATAATATTCCCGAAGGCAACTATTCAGTGAAAATGAAGCCGGTTATAAAACTTCCTGAAGGTGAATATTATCAAAGGGTGGAAGCAGCAAGAGGAGAATTAGGTGTTTATATAATCAGCAAGGGGGATAAGTATCCTTACAGATTGAAATTCCGTTCTCCGAACCTGAGTAACCTTTCGGCTATCAACACCATGGTTCATGGTCAGAAAATTGCCGACTTGGTAGCTATCGGTGGTTCGCTTGATTATGTAATACCAGACATTGACAGATAATTAACAAAAGATAGTATCATTCATATACTTATATATGGTTTTCAATATTTACGATTTTACTTCCTTTACGCAATGGATAGATGAGGGTCTCAACTCAGCGATGTCGCCAGTTTGGGCTATGGTTATTGAGATGACCATTATTGGCGTTACTATTCTCGCCTTTTATGCCTTAGTAGGACTGTTTCTGGTGTATGCCGAACGTAAGGTATGCGGATTTTTCCAATGCCGTGTTGGTCCTAACCGTGTAGGTCCCTGGGGATTTTTCCAAACCATAGCCGACCTTATCAAGCTACTGATGAAAGAGTTGATACGCATCAAAAATGCCGATAAATTCCTTTTCAATCTTGCACCATTTATCGTGATTGCGGCATCTTTTCTTGCAATAGCCGCCATTCCTTTTGCCAAAGGATTACACGCCATTGATTTTAACATTGGCGTTTTGTATGTTATGGCAGTATCGTCTATGGGTGTAATCGGAGTTCTTCTTGCCGGATGGTCGAGTAATAATAAATATTCGCTCATCGGCGCATTGAGGAGCGGTGCGCAGATTGTAAGCTACGAGCTTTCCGTTGGTCTTTCGCTGATAACCATGTGTGTACTTGCAGGAACCATGCAGTTTTCAACAATAATAGAAAACCAGGCTGACGGATGGTTTATTTTCAAAGGACATATCCCTG
>JALOCA010000056.1 GCA_023227965.1 Lentimicrobiaceae bacterium
ACAGGGAATTAGCCGATCATATTTCAATTAATGGATTGCAGGGGACTGCTAACCGCTATTTCGAAGATTTTATGGATTATACTCCCATGTCAAAACCATGGAATGTTTGCCGTTTCATTCGCTCCCTTATCGAAGATCTTTCGCCGGAACTCATTATAGAACCTGTGATAGATGACCGGATGCATGTCGTATCGTGGATTGGCAATAAAGAATATTCAAATAAAATTGAAGCAGGGTTAATGCTAAAAGATGATTATTGGTATCGTTTTCTTTTTGTCGATGGGGGAGATTGCACTTGTCAGAACGATAAGATGAAAAAGGATATTCTGAATTCTCATACCTATTTTCGATGGCAAAAATATGGAAGTTTATATGGCATTAGCCGGTATTCTATGGTTTTTCTTTCCGGAGGGGATGGCTCTGCTCATGATGTTTTCCTTCGGATATTTCGCACCATGTATGCCCGTATGGTAGAAATTTCGCTTATACAACGTGCTTCTATCCTTAAATTTTCTGATGAAGTAACCCACCTGAGTGGGTTAAAGGAGATCAAATCTTCTGAATTGGCCGAATTGATCAGCGATTTCTATAGGGAATACATCCGATTTGTTAACCAGATTTACTTCCGTGAAATCACGGCGCAGGAGCAGGGTATTGAAATGTATGATCTCATTCAGAAAAGGATGAAAATTGAAGAACAAGTAAAAGACCTGGATAATGAGATAGGCGAACTGCACCATTATGCAACACTCCTCGACAATAAAGAACAAAATCGCCGAATGACTGCAATAACCATTCTTGGAGCAATTTTCTTACCTGCAACCCTACTGGTTGGATTGTTTGGAATAAATACCATGCCTGAAAATATTCCTGAGTACTTGTTTGGAGGAGATTTTTACTGGCCTTTTTGGATAAGCATTGCGATTATCATAGTGATGACAGGTACTGTAATTTGGATTATTAATAAAAGATGGAAGCTTGATATTAGAGAATTCTTTAAAACTACAAAAACCATATAATTATGTATAAACTCACATTTACACTCAAACAACACACCCCGCTGATCCATTTCCAGCACGACCAGGATGGGGCTACTCTCCGTGCCACGGAAGTAAAACCGAAGCTGGATAAGTTTATTATGGAGAAACTTTTGAAGGGAGAGGGCAAGTCTCCCGGAAAGGGTTACGATGAATACCGAATTGTAAATGATAAAGAAGAATATTTTGATGTTGGAAAATCTTTTCTCGAATACGCAAAACACCATAAAATTGAATGGAAAGAATGGCTGATCGGAAAAGGGGAACATCCGGCTTTGGATTATAAAATTTTAATTCTTTCTAAAGATAAACATCCTGATAAAATCTATGATATTAAATTGATAACAGAGGCAGATAAAGTTGCTATTACTTCAAAAAGCATATTGTTCTCATTAAGAAGTTTCCAAGAAAATATTGTCAAATTAATAAATGAAAATATTGATGAATTTTTTGTCATTTCATGCTTTGGTAATAGACAAAACAAAGGTTGGGGCGATTTTTTACCAGAAAGTTTGAATAGTCTTGACAAATTTGAAGATGTTCTTATAAAAAGTGGAAAAGCAATCTTTAAAAGCAACAGAACCTTTAATACATTCAATGATGAAACATATAGCCAATTGATGAGGAATTGGAGAATACTAAAGAGTGGAAATAACAATCCATATAAGAAATCTCTCCTCTTTCAATACATGTGTTTTGAAAAAAAGGCTAGATGGGAAAAAAGAAAAATAAAGAAAGCCATTAATGAAGATGATATAAATTTCCCAGAAGGTCTTTTAAATACAAATGGTTTCTATCCTATAGATTGTGTAGAGTATCCAAATGATTCAGATTATTTCGATTGGAACGATAATCCTGATGTGAATTATCCATACCGTTTTATTAGGATTTTACTGGGACTACCAGAGCATTTCGAATTCAGGACTAATGTTGACAGCATAGTCTATCAAGTAATAATGGAATCGAATAATGACATAGAAAGATTCAAAGCTCCAATTACTTTTAAATGGTTTAATAACCATATATATGCAATAGTAGAAGAAATCCCTGACTATATATTTTCAAAGAATTTTTCTTTTAAAGTTCACAAAAAAGAAAGACGAGGAAATAAATGGATAGCATTAAATGCACCCATACCAATAATCCCCAATGGATTAAATACTCCAAAATCATTTAATATGATTAGATTCCTTAATTTATATATTTCTCAAATTGGATTTTCTAAATTAAATTATGTAAAATCATGACTAAATACCTCGCCCTTACCATAGGCCCAATTTACGAAACTTTTGCACAGGTTAAAAAAACACGTGCTGTTTGGGCTGCCAGCTACTTTTTTAGCTGGTTTATGAAAGAACTTACAATACAAACGAATAAAGACGGTTTTAAAATTCTGATGCCTGCCTTGAACGGGGATCAGGTAACTTTCGACAGTCAATACGGTTCGGGTTTGTATGCCGATAGGATTTATTTTGAGCCATCCGGTAAAACCAAGGCCGATCTGGAGAATATTGTCAAAAATATTATAGCTGGTATTGCCAAAGAAATTGATCCAACACGAAAAGAATTGGTTGAGAATTACCTGAAGCAATATCTGAATATTCATATTATGGAAGTTGACATCTCCGAAAAAGGGAAAGTGTTGAAAACCATGAACGACCTTCTCGATCAAAAAGAGCTGATGCAAAACTATGTCTTTGAGATCAGCGAAAATCACCTTATCAATTATCTGGAAGAAAAAGCAAAAGACGGTTTTTTGGCATTGGCTGCATTTGGAGAAAACTACAAAGAGAGAAATTTCAGGTCTGTTTCCGAAATTGCAACTTCCACATTATACCGAAGTGGTGAAAAAACTAAATATATAAAAGCTTTACGCGATGATTTTAAAAGTGAAGATACCGATTTAATAAAAGAATTGGAAGAGCAGAAATTTGATATTTTCCCATACCACAAGTATTACGCGGTAATGTATGCTGATGGAGATAACATAGGAGCCCTTTTGAAAGCAGTTTCTGACGATTTTGACAAACTAAAGGGCTTTTCAAAGCAGCTTTTTGAATTTGGACAATATGCTGAAAAAATAATTGCCGACTATGGGGGAAATGGAATTTACCTGGGCGGTGAAGATATACTGGCTTTTCTTCCGGTTGCCTGTATCAATCAAGGTAAAACAGAAACCAACACCATTTTCCAACTAATCCACGACTTGGATGTGTGTTTTGGGAATACTATTGGTGCTTATGCAAAAGAAAACAAAGTTGAACCGCCAACCCTTTCCTATGGGATAATGATTTCCTATATCAAGCATCCCCTTAAAGAAGCGATGCTCATAGCCCATGAATTAATGGAAAATGTTGCAAAGAAAACACCCTACAAGAACTCTGTTGCTTTACGCCTGCAAAAACACAGCGGACAACACATGGATTGTTGCATCGAAAAAGCGAAAACCTGTAGTTGGAGCTATATCAAAGAGCTGGTTAAGGCATATAGCATAAATATCAACGATGAAAAGAAAACAGAAAGAAAAGCCAATGCCGATTTATTAAGCGGGCTTATCCACCGGTTTAAAGACGATATGTATTTTGAGGTTTTTTCAATTGCGGCAAGAGGGAACCGGCTGGAACCTTTTTTTGAAAACTTTTTTGACGAAAAAATCCACAGAGGTGATGATAACCCTAAAAATATTTTTCTAAAAAAGGTAAGGGAACTTTCGAAAAAAGTATTTAACGATTACCCTGATAATCAAAAATGCAGGGATATCATTTTTACTGTACTACGTTACATCCATTTTATTAATGCTGAAAAAGAATAATGTTATGGCAAATTACCAGATAAAGCTCACCCCTATTGATACCTTTTTCTTTGGCGGTGAAAAACATATAGAAAAAAACGGGAAAATCGAAACCAATTATTTCGTAGAATCAAACCTTTACCCACAACAAACTACTTTATTGGGTTTGTTGCGGTATTATTTGCTGCTGAAAAATAATATTGTTTTTGATGGCAAAAAAATAACTGATAAAATAGAAGCAGCAAGGATTATCGGAGATTCGAGTTTTGATTATAACACCCCACCTCAAGACTATGGCAAAATTAAATCAATAAGTCCTTTGTATTTTCATGGAGATAATCAATGCTTTTTCTATGCACCCTTGGATGTTGATTTCAAGATGACTAATTTTCAATTATCCAAAATGAAAGATGGAAATGATACAAATTACAATGCAAAAGATTTCTACTATGATATTTGCCAACAGGTGATTTCGGATAAGGGTGATAAAAAAAAGCTATCAGTAATTATCGAAGATGCTATGCAGGTAGGCAATGAGAAAGCAGCAAAAGGAGAATCGAAAGAAGATAAATTTTACAAACAAAATTCTAAACGGATGAAATCCGGCTGGTGCTTTTGTTTTGACGCGGAAATTGCCGATAATGCCGGGATTCCTCAAAACGATGCGCTTTTTATTCCCTTTGGCGGTGAAAAATCATTCTTTAAAATGGAAGTTGATAAAAAGGATCCGGTTGCATTTACCCCACCTAAAAATTTTGTGAGGAATAAATCCTATATCCTTTGTATTAGCGACTGTTTTGTTGATCCCGGATTTCTTGAAAAATCAGAACTTTCCGTTAATCGCTATGTGAGCTTCCGAAACCTGAAAAGCAAAGTAAAAGGAACGGAAAAATATAGCGGGTTATCGAAGAATGATCCCGAACAATTAAGCCGTAGCGACCGCTTTAACCTTCTGCAACGCGGATCAATCTTGTATTTTGACAGCAATGAGAAACTTGAAGAAGTTGCTGAAATAATTCAGTCAAAAGAAAACACACATTGTAAAACCATCGGATTCAATCATATTATAACTATAAAAAATTAACAAAATGAAACACGTATTTGAAGCATATTTTATCCAGTGCATTACCAATATGCATGTGGGAAGTGGCGATGCCAATTATGGAGTAGTTGACAAATTGGTTCAACGCGACACTGTTACCGGGTTTCCAACCATTCATCCTTCAAGCCTGAAAGGGGCATTAAGGGAACATTTTGAACAGCAACCTAATTGGAATAAAGGTTCTGATAATATTAACAAAATTTTTGGCAAAGAAGCAATAGGCGGTACCGACAGCGAAACAGGTGAATACAAATTCTTGGGTGCCGATATGGTTTCGTTACCAGTTCGCTGCAATTTTGAGCAGTATGTGCTTGCTGTCAATAAAAAACAGATAGAGGAACTCAACCAGAAATCAAAATTGCTGACAACGAAAGAAATTTTCAAGCTACCTGCTGATGCTTCCAACAAGTTCTTTTATCAGCCGGGTCAACCTGGATATGATTTGTATGCCGAAGATATTAAAATTGAAAACAGCCACAAAGTTGCACATTCTCCTTTGCTTCAGGCAACATCAAATCTATCGGGCTTCGATACCAAATACGCTACCTTCGACAATGAATCTTTTAAAGCCATTACCGCGAATTTGCCGGTTATTGCCCGTAATTGCATAGAAGACGGCACGAGCGACAACTTATGGTACGAAGAAGTGGTTCCTCACCAAAGTGTGTTCCTTACTTTTATAGCTACTACCAGTACTTTAAAAACAGAATTCGAACAAATCCTTTCTGATGGCATTGTTCAAATTGGAGGGAATGCTACCATTGGTTATGGTTTATGTAAGTTTTATAAGATCACCCTTTAAATAATAAACCATGAAAAGGATACAAAACATGATACCCGATGCCATTCAGGCATGTCATGAGATATTACTCGATAACGGAAGAAAAACAGCCATTGACAGAGAATTCAATGGTTATATTTCTTCTTTTGGTGCTTCTGTTATCTCAGCCGGATTACTGCCCAGTATTATTTTTTATTCACAGAAGGGCGATAGTGCCACTGACCGTCCCAAAATAATTCTTTGCATACAGAATATTCTGAGAAAGCATGGTTATTCGAATTTAAATCTTCTGGATAAGGTAAGAACACTTTTTACAGGTAATACAAATCAGGCAGAGATCAGCTTACTTACCGATAAAATATTTGATGCAGCCATAGCCCTGAAACTGGCAATACGTACTTTCCCGAAATCCAAAAAAGAACAGCTATGAGTACATGGGATCAATACCGGGCTCCTAATCTCGGTTTGCTTTTTTACAAACAGATTTACAAAGAATCCGGTATTAAAACAGAACTGAAACATGAAGATAATGAACTGGTCATCAAAGTTACCAAAGATGGCAAACCCAACCCTTTTGATGGGTTTTACAAAGATTTGTATTCAAAACCCCTGAATGCTTTTACAAAAGTGGATAACCCTGCGGCAACAACAGTTTTTAAGCTTACGACCACTTACCCTGGATTACTGACAGGTAGCGGCTATGCACATGATACGGGTGCCACGGGCGATTTTAAAATCGGATTCTTTTTTGATCATACCACCGGGTTGCCTGTAATACCCGGCAGCTCGGTTAAAGGGGTTTGCCGTAGCATTTTCGAAGTTGATGTTGATAAAAATGCCCGAAACCCAAAAAACTTTACGGGTAATAAATCCGTACAGTCTGTCAGGTTTATTTTTAACGAGATTCTTGAAAGATATAAAAACGTTCCTGATTTTGAACACAAAGCTGTGATTGAGAATATCCTTAATGAATTACCAGAAAATGAACCAAGTTCAATTGATAAGCTAAAATCATTAGTCAAAAGTATATTCGGTGAAGATAAAGTGAAGGGCAGTGATATCTTCTTTGATGCTGCACTGGATATTCAACAAAATAATTCAAGACCCTTTCTTGCCAATGATTTTATCACCCCACACAAGCATAAATCAAGAAGAGAACTTGACCCATTTACCAATCCCAATCCTATACAATTTCTTAAAGTTAGATCCGAAATACCGTTTAAATTTAGATTTATTTTTACGAATACGGATGAATGGACAAAAGAAATAAAAAAAATATTTTTTGAGCAAGTTCTGTTGACCCTCGGCATCGGTGCCAAAACCAACGTCGGCTATGGACAGTTTGAACCCTGATTCTTTCTTTTTTAATTTAAACCCGATAATTTATAACATTACTATGCAAAACATAGCTTGTTTTTCTTCCAATCCCTCCCGGTGGGAACACTCATTTAGTACGTTATTTTTTGTTTTTTTAACCTAAAACGGAAAAGTATGGACAATAAAATTGATATCCAGATGACGCAGGAAGTCTATGATGAGGTGATGAAGGCTTTTGCCACCATTAAGGAGAAGATGCCTTTCCTGACCAAGCTTAGTAAAGAGGAAGTTGACAATCTGCTTATAATGGACGAACGCCGTAAGCCCTTTGTTGACAAAGCTCTTGAATATGCTACACGTATTCCCGATATTAATCCCGGTGCCGAATTACTTGCCCATGGTAAAAACGACAATCAGTTACATACCCAACTTACTACTTTGCTGCAGGAAGCTAACAGACTTTCGGAAATGATCACCGACACTCGTCGTCTTGCCGGTGCCGAAGCTTTTGTTCTTGCCCGTTTCATTTACATGGATGCAAAGATGAAGCTGAAGATGAAAGTCCCCGGTATGCAATCAATTGTTGACGACCTGGGTAGGCAATTTGATGCTCAGGGTAATTTTACTGCCAAACCAAAGGCAGAATAAATTTGCTTGCCGGAGGCTGTTTTCTGTACCGGGAACGGAAAATCCTCCGGTAAACGATCTTTTTGAAAAGCTTTATCGTTCTTTATTTGATTTTTACCTCCTATTTTGAAATATAATTTTCCCCTTTGTGGCAAAATTCCTTTTCCTCGATTGCAAAGCCTAAAACCGGATTCAGTATCTGTTAAAAGCCGAAAGCAATCAAGCCTTACCCGATAGAATATCCCGTAAAGCCGAATACATATCTAACAGATTTTGATAGCATATCGGCTTTCATAGGCTCGAATTCAACTTGGAGGCGATAGCATATCGGGTTCCGCTGGCTCTTGACCCATCCGGAGGCGATAGCATATCGGGTTCCGCTGGCTCTTGACCCATCCGGAGGCGATAGCATATCGGGTTCCGCTGGCTATTAACCCATCCGGAGGCGATAGCATATCGGCTTTCACTCGATATAATTCCACCTGGAGGCTAACTACTCGCCTCTTCAGTTATGGGCGATGGCATACGTTTCAAACTTACGAAGATGGTTTGAACAAAATTTTTAAATTAAATATAAAACTTTACATCATCGAATATTAAAATATTTTTATCATGCTCAGTCTGCTTACTTACCAAATAAAGCCTTACCTCCTGATAGGCGAACCCGCCGAATCTTACCTTAAAGCCAACGCCGAATGGATACGCGATGCCATAAACATGCTGACAAACCGCCATCGGCAACAACTTATCAAAGCCGGAGTGGATACATCGCTTTTTCATAATCACGACGAAACCAACAGCCAAACCCGTACCACTTATCCGCTCGTACTTTACCAGCATCATAACGAGATGTTTTTTGTAACCGGTATAAACGAAGGAGCACAGGCTCTTTCGGAACTGTTTGCTATATATCATCAAGCTGTGCAAATAAGCAATACTTTATTGTTAGGTTTCTCCCTTTACAAAGCACAGGAAACGGAGATAGCAAAAAACGGGAAGATGCATACTTACCGTATCCACAACTACCTGGCACTGGATGCCCGAACACATAAACTATATGAACAGGCTTCGGCAGTACAAAAAATACAGTTGCTTGAGCAAACGTTGCAAAAGCATTTTGAAAATGATATGTTCAAATACCTGAATATAGCTGTGGAAAGTCCTGTGGTGGAAATAACGAGGATGAACGCTGAACCGAAATCTATCACTTACAAAACACACCGTTACCTGTCGTTCGATCTTGATTTTTCCGCCGATGTACAATTGCCTGCTTTTATGGCACTCGGTACAGTAAAAGCCTTTGGGTATGGAATGATTGAGATAATTTGATAATTTGAAAATGAGTTAATTTGAAAATGAGCTAATGGGAGTTGAGAGTTAGGAGGCATTTTGAAAAGCAAGATAATAATCCGCCTGATTCGTGTCATCAGTGTTCTATAAATAATTTGATAATTTGAAAATGAGTTAATTTAAAAATGAGCTAATGGGAGTTGAGAGTTAGGAGGCATTTTGAAAAGCAAGATAATAATCCGCCTGATTCGTGTCATCAGTGTTCTGTAAATAATTTGATAATTTGAAAATGAGCTAATTTGAAAATGAGCTAATGGATTAATGATTGAATAAATTGATCAGACTGTGCTAAAAGCCTGTAAAACCTGAAAATCCTGTTATCCTGTCAAGTCTATCGTATCCAGTTCAAATGGCAATCTCTAATTCATGGCGCTCTTTGCGTTTAAATTTTTATAAAACAGAAGGTGCAAAAAGAATTACTCAGAGAACCGCTAAGCCTTCTAAAACCCATTATCCATTAACCGTTAGCCATTAAATAAAATCTGTTAAAATCCGCCCTATCTGTGTCATCAGTGTTCTATAATTTTTTTATCCATCTTATCTAATGTTAAAAATTTATGCTTGATAAAATCCACACCCCAAAAGAACTTGCCGGCTTCCTAATGCTGAAAGAGAAGGAGCTTGTGAAAATTCAACCAGAAACTGCCTATAAGGTTTTCCGGATACCCAAGCCTGGGAAAAGCGAAAAACGCACCATCGAAACTCCTACCGGCATGCTCGAACCCCTGCTTCACCGCCTGTGCGACGGGCTGCAATGGCTTTATCTCGAACATAAAACCGACGCCGCTTTTGGCTTTATCCGTTCGATGAAAAACGATGCCGATAAACGGAACATCTATACCAATGCGCAGCGGCATTTAGGTAACAACTATCTGCTGAATATTGACTTCGACAACTTTTTTTACCAGGTGGACCTAACCAAGGTGAAAAATATCTTTAACGATTACACTATTTTTTCGTTTACACCCGAAACCGAGGATTTGCTTACCCGCCTTGTTACCTTTAGAGGCAGGTTGCCTATGGGCAGTCCTACTTCACCGCCTTTATCCAATTTTGCCACCATACCGCTGGATAACGACTTGCTGAAATGGGCAAGGGGAAACCACATTACCTACACCCGTTATGTGGACGATCTTTCGTTTTCGTCCAACGCATCCATAACCGACCGTCATTACGAACAGATTACGCAATTGTTGCAGACGCATCATTTTGTTGCCGATCCCCAAAAAATAAAATGGTATGGAAAAAGTGATGTAAAGGAAATTACCGGACTTATGGTAGGCAAAACGGTAACCGTTCCTTCCACATTCATTGATGAGTTTGAAAAAGAACTTCAGAAATTGAAAGAGTTATTTGCTTACGCCATGCAATATCCCGATTACCATGTGGTGGAATGGATTGAAAAACTGAAACAGGTGATCCATGGGCGGCTGGCATTTATTCAAATGGTATATGGAAAAGAACATCCGGTATATTTAAAACTGTTGCACCGGTTCGAGAATCTGGATAATGATGCGATGGCAGAGCAGAGTATAAGCTGGCGTTATGCCGGTTATGAATTTCATTAATCATGCGAATCAAGGGTTAAAAATAATAAGATATGGAAATCAATCAAATTACAGAAAAGATCATAGGGTGTGCAATAGAAGTACATAAAAATCTTAGTTCTGGTTTGCTTGAATCAGTGTATGAGGAATGAAAGATATAAATATTAAACTCAGTGGTTCTCTGTGTAATTTAACATATTATGACACGGAGCTACACAGAGGCAGCACAGAGTTGCACAGAGCAGGTTTCAATCCTTTATTCGCATGATTAATTTAACCCTCAAAAAAAGAAGTTATCATGACCATATTAATTTTGATGTGATATTACCAAAGAATGGGAAAAACAAATATTAAACTCCGTGGTTCTCTGTGATCCCGATAGTTATCGGGGCTCCGTGGTTCTCTGTGTAATTAAACATATTATAACACTGAGTTACACAGAGGAAGCACAGAGGGGCACAGAGAGGGTTTCAACCCTTAATTTGTATAAATAATAAAAAATCATGCAGATAGTACTCGATAGCCGCGGATTGCAGTTAAGTGTTCGCAACAAGTGTTTCCTTATCGAAGCCGAAAAAGAATCACGAATCATTCATCCGCAACGGATAAGCAGCATACTGATAACAGCGCCCTGCCGTATGAGCAGTCCTGCTATCATTTTGGCTGCCGAAAGCCAGATACCGGTGGTAATATGTAATACCAGTGGCAAACCCCAGGCAAGACTTTGGTCGCCTATGTTTTTAAATACCTCGTCGCTCAGACGAAAACAATATTTGTTTACCACACATGAACGGTCGCTGGTATGGGCTGAGGAAATAATTAAACAAAAAATACAGGGTCAAACCGATAATTTAGTTTTTGTAGCCGGCAGAAAAAGTTCGCTAAACCCGGAGGTAGAAAAGGCTGTGGACAATATTCATATCCAGCTTGCCAAACTTCATACGGCTGTAGCTACCGATAACTCTGTGCACAAAAAGCAAATTCTTTTTTGCGAAGCCTATGCCGCTGCATGTTACTGGCAACTTGTTGGTACAAAACTGCCCTTGCCATTTACTTTTACCAACCGTGTAAAACGTGAACCCGCGGACGCTTTTAATGCCTGTATCAACTACCTGTATGGTATGTTGCGAAATCAGGCTGAAACAGCCGTGCTGAGCATGGGACTCGATCCGGCACTTGGCGTAATGCACCGCGACGGTTATCATATGCCTTCCCTGGTTTTTGATTTGATGGAACCGTTTCGCCCGGTAATGGACAGGATATTGATAAACGCCATACTCCAAAACCAGATGCCCGACGATATTATTGAAGTACACGACGAAAAATACCGGATTTCAAAAGCCGGGCGTAAGCAACTTATCGGGCTTTTTTATGAAAAACTGCATTCGCGTATGTTGTATAAAGGAATAAGCACAAGTCTGCAAAACCACCTGCTTACCGAAGTTAAATTGCTGACAGAAATAATAAAAAAAGTATGATAGTCAAACACACCTTTTGCCTGCTGATGTACGATATAACCCACGAAAGTACCTTGCAAAAAGTAGCCCGTCAGTTGCAGCAATACGGCTACGAGCGTATTAACTACTCAGTTTGGCTGGGATGGGAAAGCCCGAAGGAAAATCCTGAGTTGAAAAAGAAACTGCAAACCCTGCTCCGGCATCCGCAGGCGGAAGGATCAAGGCTGTACTATATGCCCTTAAAGGCACATACATTAAAAAACATGAAATCCATTACCGGGCATAAACCTTCCGAATTAGATTACTGGCTGGGCGAAACGAAAATTGAATTTTTTTAATGTAATGCATAATACTACGTTTCCATTACGGAAAAAGAATAGCATGATGCTTGTTAATTATAGAATTATCTATACTTTTGTGTTGAAGTAGCTTCATGAGACTTTGGTCACTGAAACTTCAAACCCCAATATAGCGCAGGATTGAAGTCGTTGAAGTAGCTTCATGAGACTTTGGTCACTGAAACTCTTTCAAACCCCAATATAGCGCAGGATTGAAGGTTGAAGTAGCTTCATGAGACTTTGGTCACTGAAACTATATTCCAAAATCTGCATGGAAAAGGTTTCCACCGTTGAAGTAGCTTCATGAGACTTTGGTCACTGAAACATTTTGATGCTCATTTTTGCAGAGCCTGAAATTTGTTGAAGTAGCTTCATGAGACTTTGGTCACTGAAACATTTTGATGCTCATTTTTGCAGAGCCTGAAATTTGTTGAAGTAGCTTCATGAGACTTTGGTCACTGAAACTTCGGAAACACTGTGCCGTCGTTTAAGACGACATTGTTGAAGTAGCTTCATGAGACTTTGGTCACTGAAACTTTTTGTCTGTATCAGAGAGTTCGTCGAATGTTTGGTTGAAGTAGCTTCATGAGACTTTGGTCACTGAAACTTTGATACGGTTCCCTCCTTGTTTATTGAAATAAGTTGAAGTAGCTTCATGAGACTTTGGTCACTGAAACTTTCATTTTCCATTTTTTTTGCAAGTAATGGAGTTGAAGTAGCTTCATGAGACTTTGGTCACTGAAACCCCCAAACTGGAAGTTGTTTTTTTAATATTTTAAGTTGAAGTAGCTTCATGAGACTTTGGTCACTGAAACAAAATCTTAACCTTTTTTCAGCTTCGACTATAGTTGAAGTAGCTTCATGAGACTTTGGTCACTGAAACCTTTCAACCCTTGAAAGAAAGACTTCATCCGGTTCAGTTGAAGTAGCTTCATGAGACTTTGGTCACTGAAACAAAGAAAATTTAGGGTTGTTACCCAACCTGTTGTTGAAGTAGCTTCATGAGACTTTGGTCACTGAAACTTGTTAATTGGACTGCTACAAGCCCAATAATAAAGTTGAAGTAGCTTCATGAGACTTTGGTCACTGAAACATTTTATTGGATTTGTTTTAAGTGAGTCTTTTTTGTTGAAGTAGCTTCATGAGACTTTGGTCACTGAAACCTTCACTCCCTCTTCCGGTTCAGGGAGACCTGTCGTTGAAGTAGCTTCATGAGACTTTGGTCACTGAAACAGACTGTCCGGAACCAAATACACGTTTACTATCAAGTTGAAGTAGCTTCATGAGACTTTGGTCACTGAAACTTAAAAAACCAGCTTCTACTTGGCTCCAGGTATGTTGAAGTAGCTTCATGAGACTTTGGTCACTGAAACCATTCTTCAACATCGTTGGCGGTATAACCAATTTGTTGAAGTAGCTTCATGAGACTTTGGTCACTGAAACCTTACTGCGGTGAGAACTACTGTTACAGTAACTGCGTTGAAGTAGCTTCATGAGACTTTGGTCACTGAAACTTTAGTAGAGAATGGCTTGGTTAAACAACCATCGTTGAAGTAGCTTCATGAGACTTTGGTCGCTGAAACTCAACCCCTCCCTAACCTCCCCGAAGGGGAGGAGTACATTT
>JALOCA010000057.1 GCA_023227965.1 Lentimicrobiaceae bacterium
GTAAATAATTATATTTGAACAATTTTAATAATTGCATGCTTCTATAGCTCACCTGTCAAATCACCTCCCCTTTGGGGAGGCTGGGTGGGGTCAGAAGTAACTTCATGAGACTTTGGTCGCTGAAACTTTAAGATTTTATAATTTCAGTAAATTTATATTGTTGAAGTAGCTTCATGAGACTTTGGTCGCTGAAACTCAACCCCTCCCTAACCTCCCCGAAGGGGAGGAGTACATTTACCTTAATTGAAACTTTATCACCCTGTTCTAAACCCTATATTTTTGTAAATAATTATATTTGAACAATTTTAATAATTGCATGCTTCTATAGCTCACCTGTCAAATCACCTCCCCTTTGGGGAGGCTGGGTGGGGTCAGAAGTAACTTCATGAGACTTTGGTCGCTGAAACTGAGCCAACCACGATTCTTCCCGATATGGGAAGAGTTGAAGTAGCTTCATGAGACTTTGGTCGCTGAAACTCAACCCCTCCCTAACCTCCCCGAAGGGGAGGAGTACATTTGAAGTGGCACTGTAGAATTTACGGTTTTAACAGGATTTTACATCGTAATCCGTAAAAATCCGTCCCATCCTTGTCATTCGTGTTCTATATCTTTGCGGTGTTTTTGGTAATTAGCGAAACAGAATTTATTTGTATCTTAGCGGATAGAAAAATCATTTTTCCCGATGAAAGAAGAAAAGAAAAACATCATTATTTATCATACTGCCGATGGCAAAGCCAGGGTATCGCTTTATGCCAAAGACGGTACGGTGTGGATGAACCAGACCCAACTGGCAGAACTTTTTGACACCTCGAAGCAAAATATTGGTCAGCACATTGCAAGTATACTTAAAGAGAGTGAGTTGAACCCTGACTCAGTTATAAAGAATTTCTTTACAACTGCCACCGACGGTAAGGAGTACAATGTTACTTTTTATTCGCTCGACATGATTTTAGCCATTGGATTCAGGGTACGCAGCAAACGGGGTACGCAGTTTCGGATATGGGCTAATACCACGTTGAAAGATTATATGGTAAAAGGCTTTGTGATGGACGACCAGCGGTTAAAAAATCCCGATGGACGACCCGATTATTTTGATGAACTGCTTGAACGTATCCGTGATATACGGGCTTCTGAAAAACGATTTTATCAGAAAGTCCGCGACTTGTTTGTCCTCAGCAGCGATTACGATTCTACCGACAAGGCTACCCAGATGTTTTTTGCCGAAACGCAAAACAAACTCCTGTATGCTGTAACCGGCAAGACTGCCGCCGAGATTGTTGTAAGCCGTGCCGATGCCGGACAGCCCAATATGGCTCTCACTTCGTGGAAAGGAAGTATTGTGCGCAAACAGGATATTTTTATTGCCAAAAATTATCTTACCCTCGACGAAATAGATACCCTGAACCGGCTGGTGGTTATCTTTTTGGAAACGGCAGAATTACGTGCCAAAAACCGTCTCGATATTACAATGGCTTTTTGGGAAGAAAATGTGGACAGGATACTTGCTTCCAATGATAAAAAAGTGCTTACCGGTTCCGGTTTGGTAAGCAATGCTCAGATGGAAGAGGTCGTACGAAAAATTTATGATGATTTTGATGCTGAACGGAAATCTTTTGAAGCTCGCCAGGCTGATCAACAGGATTTATCTGAGCTGGAACAGGAGATAAAAAAACGCAGACATTGATGGCTTTCACGGGCTAAGGAATCTATTTTATCCGTGTCTGTGAATAATGAGAGAATAAATGAGTGTGCGAATAATTAAGTGAATCCGCTTTTAATCCGTTTTATCTGTGTCATCAGTATTTCACCAAAATCTCTTTCTTCCTGCTCCCCAAACTCCCGGCTAAATATCTAATGCTTCCGGGTTTTGATTTCGATTGCACTTTTTCCAGTATCAAACTGGTTAAGTTTATAGCGAAAAGTCAGCATGGCAAAACGACCAATGGTATTGCTCCGGGTTTCTTTCAGGTAGTTTTGTTCGCTTATCCGTTCGATACCTTTGTTTTTATTCAGGATGTCGGCAACTTCCAGTAAAATCATTGCCCTGTTGCTTTTCATAAAGTTATAGCTCACCGAAGCATCAACGATGGGAATGGTGAGAGAGCTGCCAAAGCTTTTGTTGGTATAGTTTACCACATCAGCCGAAGCCCCGAAATTCCACCGCTGGGTGGGAGTCCATTTAACATCGGCAAACCAGGAATAATTAAAATACTTGTTGTTAAGATTTTTTTGTACGGAATATTTTGCATCGGTAAAGGATATTTCGCTACCGATTTCTACATCTATTTTTTCCTTCAAACGGTTATCGAAACTAATTTTTCCTTCGTGTGTGAGATTGGTCTGTTTGTTCATTATCCCGTTGATGATATTTTGTCCCCGGTTCCAGCTGCCGGTGTAGCCCAAATGAATGTTTGTCCTCAGCCATTTTATGGGAGTGCTGAAATTGACGGTTCCCGATAGGTTATAGTCGTTATCAACGTTAATCAAACGGATGGTTTGTGCGAGGCTGTCGTTGATGCTTCTGTCGAGGTTTATTTTATCCTTAATATAGTTTCCGTTTAGCATCGAAAAAACCGAAGTTTGCGAAAACTGGTCGAAGAGCATCCACGAAGCCGAAAGTGTTTGCTGATATTCGGGTTTCAGGTTACGGTTCCCGTAATAGAGCAACAGTGGATTGGTGTTGTTTACTATGGGCATCAACTGGTTTGCCGTGGGATTGTTCACTTCTGTGTAATAACTCAATGATGCCCTGTGCCCGTTTGTAATCTCGTAATCCATGCTGGCTGATGGTAACAGATAAAAGTCCTGATTCTTTTGTTTATTCGTCTTATTGAGTTGGTTCGAACGCCAGCCGGCTTCCGTTTCCAGCGAGAATTCCGTTTTAAGTTTTTTCCAGTTCTTCCTGAGGGTGAGCGAAGGGGAAATTTTATGGTATGAGTTTTCGAAATCAGGGCTAAGCGAATCAAGCGGAACAAAAGGTGATGTTTTTGCCCCTTGTTCCCTGCCGGTTAACTCGGTCGTAAAACCAGCTTTCAGTCCTGGTTCCAGGTAAGTACGGTGGGCTAATACAAACAGCGTTGATGCCGATAGGGTATAGTCGTGTTTGTTTGTTTTATTTTCCAATTGCTGACTTTGTGCCAAAGTACTGTTTTGTTCCCAAAATCGGGTAATGCTGTTCCACTCGTTCTTGTCGAGGCTATGGGACGAACTGCCGGACAGCGCCATCTTGAAAAGGCGGAGCGAGCCGTCAAATTTCTTTAGCCAACTTCCCGTAAGGTTACCTGAGAATTTGTTTCCGTTACTTTTGTCATATCGTTCAAGTGAATTCACGGTAAGGGGACCTGCCAGGTTGAGTAGCGACAGATTGCCTTTGTTATTGCTGGCGGTAAGCCCGGCATTTACGTTGAACAGCAGGGCAGTGGTGCTATCCGACCGGTCGCGGTAGCCCAGATTTATCCTGTGTGCCTGGTTGTCGGTTATATCATCGCTGAGATTTTTGGACGTTTGAGAACCGCTTTGATAAAAATAATCCGTTACCGAGTTTTGGTGGAGTTTCCGTTCGGAGGCGTTGCCAAGGTAGCTTCCATAAAATCTCCGGTCTTTCTTTAGTTCCACCGAATAGTTCATTCCGGCGGCTCCTGAGGTAAGTAATCCGTTAATTTTGTTGCCAAAATCAATGGGCGCGCTGTTGTCGAAACTAAGGCTTATTCTTGATGAACCGCTCATCATAGACGACAATCCACCGTTAAAATCAATGTAATCCTGCAGACTAAAGCCTGACTTATTGGTATTATTAAGCATACCGAGCATGGCAATCTGTTTGGTTTTGGTGAAGCGATATACCTTTGCATTGGCGGCATAATGGTCGCCGGTACCACCACCTGCCGATACTTCTCCAAACCATGCCTGTTTCTGCCCTTCTTTCAATACGAAATTGATGGTCTTTTCGCGCGAAGCATCTTCAATACCACTCAGATCGGCTTCTTCCGATTTTTTATCATACACCTGGACTTTTTTAATGGCTTCCGCCGGCAGATTCTTGGTTGTAACCTTGGGATCGTTGCTGAAAAATTCTTTCCCATCCACAAGAACATTCTGCACATCTTCTCCCAGTGCTTTGATGTTTCCGCTTCTATCCACTTCAACACCTGGTAGCTTGCGCAATATATCTTCGGCTACTCCGTCGGGTTTCACTTTAAAAGCTCCGGCATTGTATTCAATCGTATCCTTTTTGATCAGCATAGGGATGTATTCCGCCTTTATTTCCACGCCGTCAATCTGGTGTATTTGAGGACTCATCTGTATCACCCCCATGCTGTTATCTGAAACCGGAAGGATTATTTTCCTGTTGATAGTTTGATAGCCCATGGAAGCTGCCTGAAAAAGATATTCTCCGGGTTTTATTTTTCCTATCTCATAAGTTCCCGAAAGATTTGTTATGCCATAATATAAAAGAGAGGAATCGCTTGGTCGCATCAGTGTTACGGTAGCGTAGGGCAGGGGGCTCTTTTTTTCGTCGGTCAGGGTTCCGCGCAGTTCCGCCATTTGTGCTTTGATCAGCAAAGAAGAGAAAGTAATAAACAATAAAATTAATGTTTTTTTCATGATTGGAATTTTCATACCGGTTATTAAAGAGGGATGACCGTTTTTCCTGTTCAGATTTTCCTGTGGTTATTTTGTAATTATTTTGATAACTGTATTTCCGCCCGAACCGTTGCCGAGTTCTTTATTCTTTTCTTCGACAATTTTTTCAAATTCGGCTTTTGTTACTTTTTTCCCTTTTTTGGGTTTGGCTATTTCTTTTGCATCTATTGGTTCAAGGGAAATTTGGGTGGCTGTAATGATCTGCTGCCCGTCATTAATATCCGCATGCAAAATCATTCCCGGAAGACCATGCAGATTTCCGGGACCGGATGAGATAGAAATTTCTGGGGTAAACCATGCACTGATTTTATTTTCTTTGTATTGAGTGGTTGCTTCCATGCACTTCCTTCCGGCTATGGTTTTTTGTTTTCCTGTGATTTTCCAGTTCAAAGTGTCGGGGTCTGACTCAATAAGGAAGTTACGACCAAGAAAATCACGTTGCTCGGTTTTTTTCTGGGTTTTCAAATCGTAATATACCTTATTATCGGGTTGTACGATGTTGATGGAAGTTGCTATTCCATTGTTTTCCGTCACCATTTGCTCTTCATTTTTCTCTTTTTGTTCGTAAAATGTTGCCGTTGGCGTAAACAGGAGAATTTTTTCCGAAACGTTTTCTCTGGGAAGCACATCTGCAAGTTGTCCGCCTTGTGCATCGTCCAGTTTAATGTTTAGTTTCATGGTTTCCTTGTAGGTAATTTTGCCCGACTGAGCTGTTAAACCGATTGTCAGGACAAGGCTGAAGATTGTAAAAATGAGTTTTTTCATGTGTAAATGATTTGTTTTAAAAAGGGTTTATAGTGCTAAATTTTTGAAGCGAAAGTAGGCTCTGATGAGATGTTCCGTGGTTAATGGCAGGCTAATCAACGTTAATTAAGGTTAATGCACATGTTTCTATGGCTTTTAACATTACTTTTGTCTCCATTATCGAATTTATGAAACTGCCTTCCCGATTGAATTGGCTTAGAGTTTTAATGATCACAGCCCAACTGATGCTTACCGGGTTGGTGGTTCAGTGGCTCATGATGCAATACCGTGAACAGGAACATCTTCTGAAACAGCGTATAGAAACGGTTTATGTGGAAACGCAGCGTCAGGCAGAGGATTCTGCATTATATAAAAATTATATCGGACCTATTATTGATAGTAGCAGACGTATCCGTTTTAATATTGCTATCATAGATACGACCTCATCAAATCCAAATAGTTTTAGTAAAAATCAATCCCATACTTCTTTTTCACCTGATAAGATAAAACTAAGTTTCTTTAACGATTCAGATGCAAAAAGGATGGGCTTTGCTCAGGCAAAGCCGGGCAGCGGTTTATCCAATGAATTTCTTTTGCGTGGTGTTCGGATGCTTGTAAAACAAGCTTATGATTCTTCTTCCGGATTTCCGTATTATTCGGGCTTACAGACTTCTTCGTTCGATACCACTACTTTCAACGCTATTTTCATTACACGCATTGATTCGGTGTCGCCTCATTTGCAGGTGTATGTTACGGATAAACCTTCTGCTGGAAAGCAAAATCAGACAAAAACAGCTATTTCCTATACGATGGGGCAGGGGAAGGATGCTTATAAAGTTTCCGTGGAGGGAAGCCAGATGGTGATTCTTCGTGCGTTGATACAACCCATGGCATTTGCTGTTTTTTTGTTGCTGATAACCGGTGCTGCTTTTGTTATTGCCTTCCGGAGCCTGAAAGCTCAGATGCTGTTGAATTCTTTACGCGATGATTTTGTAAGGAATATGTCGCATGAATTAAAGACTCCGGTAGCTACGGTAAAAGTTGCCCTGGAAGCCCTTCAGAATTTTAATCGGAAAGATGATCCTGAAAAGCTGGTGGAATATCTTGGAATGGCCAGTCAGGAAATAAACCGGCTTGAATTACTTATTGACAGAGCAATAGGTGCATCCAATTTTTCGGGAACCAAAGGTCTGATAACGGTGCAGAAAGTGAATCTGAAGGAACTGACAGAAGAGGTGATTCGTTTATTTCAGCCTGTAACTGCCAGGGAAAATGCAACGGTTAACTTCAGTTCCGAACTGGATCTCCCGGTGATTACCGGCGATAAGCTGCAGCTTCAGGGCGTGCTGACCAATCTGATTGATAATGCTATGAAATATGCAGGCCCTAACCCGCAGATTGATATTCACATTATCCGCCAATCCGGAAATTACGTTCTTACGGTAGCCGACAGGGGTCCTGGAATTCCTGAGCAATACCGTAAACGGGTGTTTGATAAATTCTTCCGCATTCCCACCGGCGATGTTCATACGGTGAAAGGTCATGGGTTGGGGCTGACTTATGCCGCCATGGTGGTCCGGCTTCACAAAGGTTCTCTTGCGCTTACCGGACGTGAAGGCGGTGGCTGCGTGTTTACATTAACTTTACCCGATAACCATGACTCTTAAAATATTATATGTGGAAGATGAGCCGTTTCTGAGCCGTATTGTTACGGAGACGCTTCAGCAACAGAATTTCACAGTACATCATGAAGCTGATGGCTCAAAGGTTATAGATGCGCTTAATCGTTTTCAACCGGATATTTGTGTGCTTGACATCATGTTGCCTGGTGTGGATGGTTATACCCTTTGCCGGCAGATCCGTAGCCGTGTGCCGCTGCTCCCGGTGATCTTTCTCACGGCACGTACCGAGACTTCCGACCTGGTAAAAGGTTTCGAAGCCGGTGGTACCGACTATATCCGTAAGCCTTTTAGTATGGAAGAACTCATTATCAGGATTAAAAACCAAATAGAACTTACATCCAAACGAAATGGGAATCAAATGGTGAGTGAAGAGGTAGCTCTTGGCAATTATCGTCTTGTGCCTTCCCGTTATGAACTGATCAGCCCAACTAAGGTGATCAAACTGTCGCAACGCGATATGGAAGTGCTTTCTTTTCTTGCATCTAATCAGAACCATGTAACCGATCGACGTGAATTGCTCCTTTCTGTATGGGGCGACGATTCTTTCTTTAATTCCCGGACGCTCGACGTGTATATCCGCAAAATCAGGGAATATCTTTCCGAAGATCCCGGTATAGAGCTAATTACTTTGAAAGGAAAAGGGTATTTGTTTGTTGTGGATGGAAATAATAATTGATCAACCTGTGTAGTTAGGTTGAAGATATTGAATAGATTAATTCATAACCTGTAAATTCTGCTGATCTTGTAGTCTTGTGTGAATCTGTTTTATCCTCGTTATCGGTGTTCTGTAACAAAAAACCGCCCGGAAATCCGGACGGCTTTTAATCAGGAGGGTGATCTAGCTGGGATTCGAACCCAGGACCCCCGCCTTAAAAGGGCGATGCTCTACCTGCTGAGCTACTAAATCATCTCATTTTTGAGGGTGCAAAAGTATTGTTTTGTTTTTATCCGACAAAATATTTTTTGTAAAAAATCTCTTTTAATTATCTAATATACTGCTATTCAAATATCTTAATATCTCCATGCAGAGCTAACCAGATGCAATTAGGCTTGCGGCTTACTTCGGTAACTTTATGTCGTAAATGTGCAGGAATCAGCACGTAATCTCCTTCGGTAAGTTCAAGGGTTAAATTATCTTCAAATTCAAGAACAGCTTTTCCTTTTAACAAAATTACCCATTCGTCGTTATCTTGGTCGTACCATTTGTTATTGATTCCGCTTTCGCCATTACTTACTATCCGTTCGATGCAAAGATGTGCCGAACCTGCCATTCGTTCCATCCGTTCCTTTTCCACATTTTCAAGATGGTTAACGTTAAAAAAATTTCCGGTGTGCAGATACATTTTTTGCAATAATTTACAGATCGTTAATGTTTATTTCACCTTTTCCCTGTCTTAGAATTTGTATTTCATCGCCCGTACAATCCAGCACGGTAGAAGCCAAATTTCCACCAAAACCCGAGTCAATGACGATATCCACCTTTTTTTTATATTTTTCGTAAATCAGTTCGGGGTCGGTGGTATATTCAATTATTTCGTCATCGTCGTGCACCGAGGTAGTAAGTATGGGGTTACCCAGCAATTGCACAAGGGCAAGGGGTACCGCATGGTCAGGAATTCTGATTCCAACGGTCTTTTTCTTTGACTGCAACAGGTTGGGAACTTTGCTGTTGGCTTTAACAATAAAAGTAAATGGACCCGGAAGGGTCTTGCGCATTAAACGGAAAATATGATTATCAATAGGCAAAGTAAATTCAGATAGTTGGCTAAGCGTATTGCAGATAAATGAAAACTGGGCTTTCTCCTTTTTGATACCTTTAAGTTGTGCTATGCGCTCAATAGCCTTGGATTGTGTAATATCGCAACCCAGTCCATACACGGTATCAGTAGGATAAATAATTACTCCTCCGCTTCTGAGACAATCTGCCACCAGTAGTAATTGCCGCTCCGACGGATTGAGTCCATGAATTTTTAATAACATTTACTTTATTGATTATTAGTTGTATAAAAATATTATTATTAGTTAGCTATCGAAAACAAATTTACATTATTTTTCGTTAAATTAAAATAAGAAATACTTTACAGAGAAAATAGCTGAATTTCTTTTTATTGAGGTAATTGAATGAGGGAAAGGGCTAATTATTATCAGGTAAATTAAATATTGTTTGCGTTAAAAATGCAAATGGTAAATAATTCGGTAGTATATACTAAACGGAAGTGAAAGGTCGTTTTTCTATTCTGTTAAAAATTATTACTTTTGCGGCATGTTTAGAAAACCGGTTTTCATAATTGTAGCAGCAGCTTTATTGCTGCTTGTATCCTGCAGTAGGTATCAGAAATTATTAAAAAGTTCCGACAATAACCAGAAATACGAACGGGCATTAGTATATTACGAAAAAGGTGATTATTATCGTAGTATGCAACTTCTTGAGCAACTGCAAAGCATTTTTAACGGAACCGATAAGTCGGAAAAGATAAGTTATTATTATGCCTACTGTTATTACCAGCAAGGCGATTTCATGTCGGCAAGTTATTACTTCAAACGGTTTGCTAAAAACTTTCCAAGCAGCAAATTTGCTGAAGAATGTGCATATATGAGTGCATATTGTAATTATCTCGATTCACCCGATTACAATCTCGATCAGACAAATACCCTGGAAGCCCTCAAAGAAATGCAGTTGTTTATTAATACATATCCCAATAGCGAGAGGGTACAACAGTGTAATGACCTCATGGATAAACTTCGTGCAAAGTTAGAACGCAAAGCCTTTGAAATTGCGCAACTTTATTTGAAGATGTCGGATTATAAAGCCGCTATAATTTCTTACAAAAATGTACTGAAGGAATATCCCGATACGCCCCACAAAGAACAGATTCTGTTTGATCTGCTGAAAGCCAATTACAAATATGCAGTTAACAGTATAACATCCAAACAAAAAGAAAGATACCAGGCTGCGATGGACGCATATAACATTTTTGCATCTGCATTTCCCGAAAGCAGCCAGATGAGTCAGGCTAAAAGCATGTATAAAAACTCACAAAAAGCATTAGAAATACAATAATAAATAATTATATGGAATATAAAAAACTTAAGATTGATTTATTGGCAGTTACACGTAATATGGAGCAACTGAATGCTCCGACAGGAAACATTTACGAAACAGTGAATATCCTCTCAAAAAGAGCCAACCAAATCAGCAAAGAAATTAAAGAAGAACTCGGTTCAAAAATTCTTGAGTTTTCAACCCCCTCCGATAACCTGGAAGAGGTTTTTGAAAACCGTGAGCAGATTGAAATAGCCAAATACTACGAACATATTCCAAAAGCATCATTGGTTTCTACGTATGAATTTCTGAATAACGAATTATATTTCCGCAATCCAGCCAAAGAAATTGCACCTGATCAGTTTTAAGTATGCTTTTGCAAGGAAAAAAAATTATCATTTGCATTACAGGTAGCATTGCAGCCTATAAAATTCCATTGCTCATCCGCCTGTTGAAAAAAGAAGGAGCTGAAGTACAAATAATTGTTACTCCTGCGGCAAAGGATTTTGTTACCCCGCTCACCCTCTCTACATTATCGCAAAATCCGGTATTATGCGATGCCTTCAGCCTTGCCGACGGAAAATGGAACAGCCATATAGAACTTGGCAGATGGGCAGATTTAATGCTTTTCGCTCCGTTAAGCGCAAATACTCTTGCAAAAATGGCTAATGGAATAGCGGATAATCTGTTACTTACAACGTATCTTGCTGCACGTTGCCCTATATTTTTTGCTCCCGCAATGGATATGGATATGTATCAGCATCCTGCCACGCAGAAAAATGTTAAAATTCTACAATCGTTTGGCAACACCCTTATTGCACCCCGTGAAGGAGAACTTGCCAGTGGGTTATGCGGAGCAGGCAGAATGGAAGAGCCGGAAACTATAGTTGAAATATTTAAACAATATTTTCATGCACAGCAGGATTTTTTGGGTAAAAAAGTACTGATTAGTGCAGGCCCAACTTACGAAAATATTGATCCCGTACGTTTTATAGGTAATTATGCAACAGGTACCATGGGCTATGCCTTGGCAAACGAATTTAATAAACGTGGCGCTTCGGTAACCCTGGTAAGCGGACCCACACATTTAACATCAGAAGATGTAAACATTAATGTTGTACATGTTACCTCTGCCGAAGAAATGAAAAATGCCTGCCTGTTGCATGCTAAGGACGCTGACATTATTATCATGGCAGCAGCGGTGGCAGATTTTACACCCGTAACGCCCCATTCAACAAAAATTAAAAAGTCAGATCATATAGATTTAACTCTCCGGTTACAGCCCACAACGGATATTCTTGCGGCGTTATCAAAACAAAAGCACAAAAATCAGTATATTGCAGGGTTTGCTCTCGAAACCGACAATGAAATTGAGAACGCCAAAAAGAAACTTGCAGATAAAAATCTTGATCTCATCATATTGAACTCTTTAAAAGAACCGGGAGCAGGTTTTGGGTATTCCACAAACAAAATAACTACACTTGATAAAAAAGGGAATATTGTTTCTTACGATGTAAAAATGAAACAAGAAGTAGCTAAGGACATTGCTGACACAATTCAAAAGCAGGCAGCAAAACCTGCCAGATAGTCATTTAAAGCAGAAGTGATGAAAAAATGGATTGCAATAATAAGTTTAATTTTCAGCTTTACACCTGCTTACACACAGGAGCTTAATGCAACAGTTCAGGTTTCTGCCCAACAGGTTGAAGGCACCGAGCGTAAGGTTTTTCAAACTTTACAGCAGGCGTTGTATGAATTTATCAACAATAAGCAATGGAGCAACTATTCATATAAATTGGAAGAAAGAATAGAGTGTACTTTTTTAATCACTATTACAGAACGTCTGTCAAGCGACGAATTTAAAGCAAAGTTGAATATTGTGGTTCGCCGTCCTATTTTTAAAACTTCTTATAATTCCACTTTATTCAATTATATAGACAATGATTTTACATTTAGATATATAGAATACCAACCTCTGGATTACGATGAAAATGCCTTTACGTCAAATCTTACTTCGGTAATAGCGTTTTATGTCAATATTGTTCTGGGGCTTGATGCCGATTCATTTACTGCATTCGGAGGCTCGCCGTATTTTGAAAAAGCACAAACGATAATCAGCACTGCACAAAATGCCACTGAAAAAGGATGGAAAGCCTTTGAAAGTCAGAAAAATCGTTACTGGCTTATTGAAAACCTGTTAAATTCTTCATACAGCCCCATACGCGAAGCCATGTATAAGTACCATCGTTTGGGCATGGATGTATTTACCGAAAATATTGAAAGTGGCAGAGCTTCGGTTACCGAAAGCCTCGAACTATTGCGCAAAGTCAACCGTCAGAAACCCGGTTTATTCCTGATACAATTGGTTATGGATGCCAAACGTGATGAACTGGTAAATATTTATTCACAGGCAGCACCCATGGATAAAACCAAGGCAGTGAATTTGTTAAAAGAAATAGACCCTGCCAATTCCAGTAAGTATCAAAAGATTCTTACAGATAAATAAGCTTAATCAAAATAGAAATTCTTATTTTTGTTGGAAGCTCAACAAAACAATATGCTATGCTTGTACACTTGCGAATAGAGAATTATGCACTTATCCGCCACCTTTCAATACCTTTTAATGAAGGATTTACGGTAATTACAGGTGAAACAGGCGCCGGAAAATCAATCTTACTGGGGGCTTTGTCTTTAATTTTAGGACAACGTGCCGATACGCAAGTGCTAATGGATAAATCAAAAAAATGTTTCGTAGAAGGTACCTTTAAAATTACCGGATACGATCTTAATAGCTTTTTTGAGCAAAATGACCTTGATTATGAAGATACCCTTATAATTAGAAGAGAGATAAATTCTGCCGGAAAATCAAGGGCATTTATTAACGATACGCCGGTAACTCTTTCGCAACTGAAAGAGATTAGCGAAAAACTTGTAGACATCCATTCGCAACATGAAACAGTTGAACTGAATACATATAGTTTCCAGATGGATTTGGTAGATGATTTTGCCGGAAATCAACAATTGTTGAAAGAATATAAATTACATTTTCGGGAATATATGGCACTAAAAGCCCTTCTTTCTGCATTACGCGAGAAAGAAAAACAATCCAAAACAGACCAGGATTATTATGCTTTTTTGTTGAACGAACTGAATGAAGCCCATCTTGTTATAGGTGAGCAAACAGCACTTGAAACCGAATTGGATTTGTTAACACATTCTGAAACAATAAAAACCAGTTTGTTTGCCGCTTCACAAATACTTCAATCCAGCGAAGAGAACGTAACAGGGAAATTAAATGAAGTTGCTTCGGTTTTGAAGAATATTGCAAGACTGCATCCCGAAATAGAATCTTACCTGATAAGAATTCAGGAGTCTATTGTTGAACTGAAAGATGTGGCGAGTGATATCGAAAAATTGCATGAAAAAGTGAATTTTGATCAGGAAAGGATTGAACAAATTAACCAACGACTGCAGCTTATTTTTCATCTTGAACAAAAACACAGGGTTGCTAATCCCGACGAACTCATCAAAATGCAGGAAAAGATTGCCGCCAGATTAAATGCCATCAGCCATCTGGATACTGAAATTGCAGAATCAGAAAATATTTTTTTTACTCTTGAAAAACAATTATTTACACTGGCTAACCAAATAGTACAAAGCAGAAACAGCGTTAAAAAACCAATGGAAACAGCTATTGTATCTGTGCTTAATGAACTGGGAATGCCCGATTCCCGTTTTTCAGTTGACCAACAGGTAGGTGATGAATTAACCGGCAATGGAATAGATAAAATCAGGTTTTTA
>JALOCA010000058.1 GCA_023227965.1 Lentimicrobiaceae bacterium
TACCTTTTTCCATTTCTTGTGTCAAATTTAATTATTTATTCCCTTTGACACAGTTCGTTTTACAGCCTCTACTTCTCAATCCACTTCAATCTGTTCAATCTTTTATCGCTTTATAAAACACTTCCTGAATATCGGTACGTATATTCATCTTGGCTAATTTGTTGTTTCCAGCGTCCGGGTAAATGCGGTTCGACAGGAAGATGTAAACCAGCCCGTTTTCCGGGTCAGCCCATGCATAGGTGCCGGTGAAGCCGGTATGTCCGAAACTAAGTGGCGATGCCTGCGGGCAGGTAGGACCGTCGTTGGTGCCGTCGCCCAATGGCTTATCAAATCCTAAAGCTCTGCGGTTTCCGGTGGCAGCAAACTGGGTACGCGTAAACTCTTTTACGGTAGCGCTATCCAGGTATTGTATGCTTCCGTAGTTTCCTTTCTGTAGCAGCATCTGCATCAAAATACCTAGGTCGTTGGCATCCGAAAACAGTCCGGCATGCCCGGCTACTCCGCCCATTATGGCAGCAGTAGGATCGTGTACATAGCCTTTTACCAACTGTTTGCGGAATATCTTATCATCTTCTGTTGGAGGGATAATCTCTTTAGAAAAGCGTTGCAAAGGATGGAAGCCCATAGTGGAAAGTCCCATTGGACGGTAGAAGCTTTCCATCACATATTCTTCCAGCTTTTTGCCGGTAACGTGTTCCACCATTGCACCAAGCAGAATAAATCCCAGATCGCTGTATTTGTATTTTTTCTCCGGAAGCAGTGGGGAGAGAGCAATGCTGTCGAGAATCTTCTGGCGGTAATCCCAACGCAGGTAGAGGCTGTCGGCTACACAAAACGGAAATGCGTCTGAAGCAGTTTTATCATACAAGAGCGAATCCAGCTGTCCGTTTTTAAAGGTTTTTGGGTAAAAATGTATAAATGGCAACAATCCTGCCTGGTGGGTCATTACTTCGCGTATGGTGATGTTTTTCTTGTTGGTACGCCGGAGTATAGGCAGATACTTCGCAAGCCGTTTGTCGAGGTCAATTTTATGCTCATCGTAAAGTTTCATCACCGCAAGGGTAGTTGCAGCAATTTTGGTAACGGATGCCAGGTCGTAAACATCGTCCGGTTGTACTTTGCGGATGCTATCGTAAGTGAAATAGCCAAAAGCCTTGTTGTAGATGACTTTCCCATCCTTTGCCGCCCAAATCTGGCAACCGGGATAAGCATGTGCTGCTATGCCCTTCTCGGCAATGGAATCCACCTTTGCCAGTGTGGCACTGCTGATTTGCAACTCTTCGGGCATAGTATATTTCAGACGGGTAATTTCGGTAGTGAGTATGCCGCTTCCGGAAGGATATTTTGGAGATGCCATTACAGGAAGTTTTCCCCGGAAGGGTATTCCACCAAAAATAGCCTGAGCCGAAAGGTTATGAATGAATGGATTGTCCTGGTAGGAAACTACTATCGCTTTGGCTTTTGGCAAAGAATCAAATAAGTGGAGAGAATAGGGGATGGCAAACAAATCGAGAATGATGGGCTGACGTTTTGCCAATTCGTTTACCAGAGCGACTGTCTCCGTACCGAATCCGAAGTTACGTCCCGGGGAAGAGTTGGTATTTACCAATCCCACAATCACCAGATTGAATGTCTCCAATGTATCCATCACCATGGCGGCAACTGTCGAATCCGGTTTTCGGGGGAGGTAAAAATGCTGTACCTGGGCGTAGGCGGATAAAGAGTGCTGAAATGAGTTAGCGATGGTGTCGCCAAGGGTAAGGCAGGCGATGCGTAGTGTATCGAGGCATTGCAACGGCAGGATGCTATCATCGTTCTTAAGCAGTGTAACCGCTCTTTCGTAAAGTTGGCGGATGAAAAGCTCTGCCTGGGGAGTGTTCAACCGGTCGTACAAGCCTTCTGTGTTTACTGGCTTTACGTTATTTAATCCAGCCTTGTATTTGTAACGTAGTATCTTTTTACATCTTTCATCAATGCTTTTTTGCAAAAGTTTGCCACTGTCAATAGCCTGCTGAATTTCGCAAATTGCCGTTTGCACATCCTGCGAAAGCAAAAGAACATCGTTACCGGCTTGCAGGGCTTTTACTTCTAATTTCCCGGGTTCAAAAAAGCTGGCAACGCCGTTCATATCGAGGGCATCGGTAAAAACCAGACCGTTGAAACCCATTTTATTTTTCAGTAATCCGGTAATAATCGGATAGGATAGGGTAGAGGGGTTGTTAGGTGTAGAGTCCAGAGCCGGGATGTAAAGATGCGCCACCATCACACCGGAAATGCCGTTTTGCACCAGGTAACGGAAAGGATAAAGATCGAGGGTGTCGAGGGTGGTTTGCGAGTGACGGATTACCGGCATGGTGAGATGTGAATCGCTGTCGGTGTCGCCGTGTCCGGGAAAGTGTTTGGCAGTGGTAAATATGCCATTGTCCTGCATTCCTTTCATATACAGGTAGGATTTCCGTGCAACAGATTCTTTGTCTTCGCCCCATGAGCGTATGTTGATCACAGGGTTTGCCGGGTTGGAATTGATGTCGGCAACAGGTGCAAAATTGATTTGAATGCCTTCTTCCCTGCATTGGCGTGCTATTTCCTTTCCCATGTAATAAATCAGCGAATCGTTGTGTATTGCCCCGATGGTCATCTGCCGCGGGAAAGAAAGAGTGCTGTCGAGCCGCATTCCCAGCCCCCATTCGCCGTCAATGGCAATAAAAAGAGGTACTTTCGAGAGTTTCTGCCAGCGGTTGGTAAGTTGGGCTTCGCTTAAAGGACCTCCTTTAAAAAAGCACAATCCACCCACTTTATAATATTTGATAACATCCGAAATATCCTTGTAATATGCCGAATCGCGGTTGGAAAAGGAGCGTATCATGAATAACTGCCCTATACGTTCGTCCGGACTTAATGTTTTAAAGACCGAATCTGCCCAAAGAGAATCGGCTGCCGTGGCTTTTGACGCTTTTTGTGCATTAACAGCACTGATAAACAGAAGGAATATAATCAAAAATGTAAAACGGTACTGTACTTTCATTGAAACAGAAATTATAGTGTACAAACTTATGGAAAAATTCTGAGAGGAAAAGAAAGTTAAGAGTGAGGTTAAGATTGAGATTAAAGACAATAAGCAGTAGCCTGTGGTATTCTCATTCCTTGCGATTAAAAAACTGGAGGCTGTCCAAAAAACTGACTTGTAATTTTTGCCGGAATTGTTCCCCGAATTGATAAGCGGTCTTTTGTAATCCCTTTATAAATTTGATTATCAGGGTATCCGCATATACTTGTGAATCTGTAGGGAAATATTCCACCGGGGATGTTGCATCACATAATCCACCATCAGAGGCATCATTTCATTCCGCCGGCTCCACTCGGGCTGCAAAAATAAATGACAACGTTCTGATACCTTTGCCGCATTGGTTTCCGCCCAGGTAAAATCGTCAGCACTATAAATTATTACTTTTAGTTCATTGGCTATTGAAAAAATTTCAGACAAAGGGGGTTGTTGTTGTTTGGGTGAGAGGCATATCCAGTTCCAGGTGCCACTGAGCGGGTACGAACCGGAAGTTTCGAGAAATGTTAATATATTGTTATTATTTAGCCTTTTGCATAAATGATCAAGATTGTACTGTAAAGGTTCGCCACCGGTAACTACCACTGCCCTTGAAGGACAGTCAATTGCTCTTTTTATAATTTCATCAGTATTAGTAAGCGGATGCAATGAGGCATTCCATGACTCTTTCACATCGCACCAATAGCATCCTACATCACAGCCGCCCAGGCGTACAAAATACGATGGCATGCCTGCATGAAATCCCTCGCCCTGAATGGTGTAAAAATTTTCCATCAAGGGAAGCATTAAGCCTTTTTCGAATAAAGAATTGGTATTCAAAATATTAATAAATTTCTTTTTTGGCTGCTTTCAATGTATTCATCAGGAGTGCAACTATGGTCATGGCTCCTACTCCACCCGGAACGGGGGTAATAAAGCTACACTTGAGGGCTACTTCCTTAAAATTTACGTCTCCCTCCGTTCTGAATCCGGATTTTTTACTTTCATCCGGAATACGGTGAATGCCTACATCAATAACAATGGCTCCTTCTTTAACCATATTCGCAGTAACAAAACCGGGCTTCCCGATTGCTGCAATCAAAATGTCTGCCTGGCGGCAAATGCTTTCCAAATCCGGAGTTTTACTGTGGCAAAGAGTAACGGTACAGTTGCCGGGGTTAGCTTTGCGGCTCATCAGTATGCTTATGGGGGTACCAACTATATTGCTGCGGCCAAGCACCACACAATGTTTGCCTTCGGTTTCTATTTTGTATCTTTCAATCAGTTGCATTATTCCGTAGGGTGTAGCCGGAAGATACGCCGGTATATTAGAAACCATGCGTCCGATATTTACCGGGTGAAAACCGTCAACATCTTTTGCAGGATTTACCCTTTCGATGACCTTGGGAACAGAAATATGAGCAGGGAGTGGCAGTTGGACTATAAATCCGTGAATTTCATCATCATTATTCAAAAAGTCAATCACATCAAGCAGTTCCTTTTCTGAAATAGTTTCGGGATAGCGATACACAGAAGAAATTATGCCCACTTCCCTACAGGCTTTTTCTTTATTTGCGATGTAGGTCTGGCTTGCAGGGTCGTTTCCCACCAGGATGGCTGCAAGATGCGGGGTAGCAATGTTAGTATCTATAAGGCGTGCCACCTCCAATTTTAATTCTTCCTTGATGCGGGTTGCAATAAGTTTTCCGTCAATAAGTTCCATTTTTTGTAAATAAGTTTAAACCATATATATCGTCAGGCAGGACTAATTTTTCCGTGCGTTGCGTGCCATATTCATCATTTGTCGTGGGCTTGCAGTAGTGAGCGTTTTCATCATTTTTCGGGTTTCATCAAACTGTTTCAGCAGACGATTTACTTCCTGGATATCGGTGCCACTACCCGATGCGATTCTTTTCCTACGGCTGCCACTAAGCAAAGCAGGATTTTCTCGTTCCGAAGGTGTCATGGAATAAATTATCGCTTCAATGCTTTTAAAAGCATTTTCATCAAGATCAACATTTTTTACCATTTTGCCCATGCCGGGTATCATACCCATAAGGTCTTTCATGTTTCCCATTTTTTTAATCTGCTTAATTTGGGAAAGAAAATCATTGAAGTTGAACTGATTTTTGGCAATTTTTTTCTGTAAACGTTTGGCTTCTTCTTCGTCGAATTGTTCCTGTGCTTTTTCCACCAGCGAAACGATATCACCCATCCCCAGAATACGGTCGGCCATACGGTTTGGGTGAAAAATATCAAGAGCATCCATTTTTTCGCCAATTCCAACAAATTTAATAGGCTTGGTAACCACAGCCCGTATGGTAAGGGCAGCACCACCGCGGGTGTCGCCATCCAATTTTGTAAGAACTACTCCATCAAAATCGAGCCTGTCGTTGAATGCTTTAGCTGTATTTACGGCATCCTGACCTGTCATTGAATCCACTACAAAAAGTGTTTCCTGAGGATTTACCGATGACTTGATAGAGGCAATTTCGTTCATCATGCCTTCGTCAATGGCAAGACGACCTGCGGTATCAATAATTACTACATTGTAACCCCTGTCTTTGGCATAAGCAATGGCATTACGGGCAATTTTCACGGGTTCGCTGCTGCCTTCTTCCGTAAAAACAGGTACTTCCGCCTGTTCGCCCAATACCTGTAACTGGTTAATAGCTGCCGGACGATATACGTCGCAGGCAACCAGCATCGGGGATTTTCCCTTTTTACTTTTGAGATATGAAGCTAATTTAGCTGAAAAGGTTGTTTTACCACTTCCCTGCAATCCGGCTATTAATATTACTACGGGATTGCCTTTCAGATTAATGTCGGTTTTTTCTCCGCCCATTAGTTCAGTAAGCTTGTCGTGTACAATTTTCACCATCAATTGCCCTGGAGAAACAGAGGTAAGTACATTTTGCCCCAAAGCCAATTCTTTCACTTCTTCGGTAAACTGTTTGGCAATTTTATAACTTACATCGGCATCAAGCAATGCTTTGCGCACATCTTTTAGCGTTTCCGCCACATTAATTTCGGTAATATGTCCGTGCCCTTTCAGTAATTTAAAAGCCCGGTCTAATTTTTCACTTAAATTATCAAACATTGTATCTCAAATTTTGGAGCTGCAAAAATAGTCAAATTACCTGCATACAGCAAACGCCTTACAAGAGGAAATAAATACCCATTCAACATATTTATTTACCGGTAACAATACTTTTGATACAAAAATGAACAGAAAAGTCGAAAAATAATATCTGTGATATTTTTTATCTTAAATTTTAAGTATAAATTTGCACTTTGATAAAACAATTAATGTTCAATTTAAACTTTTCATCATGAAGAAAAAATTAGTACTTATTTTAGCACTTATAGCCATTACTATAGGGGCTATGGCGCAATGGATGCCTCAGAACTCAGGGCTTCTTGCAGCTTCACGTGGAATAAAGTATATGCATGCTGTTGATCAGAACATCGTATGGGCAACCGCCTACGATGGCAGTGGCAGCGGAGCATACATCCAGGAATTTACCCGTACGTTGAACGGCGGAAATTTATGGACACCCGGTACAATTCCCAGTACCACAGGTTTGGAAATGTCAATGATTTATGCCATTGACGGTAATACTGCCTGGGCACCTATGTACAAACAAACAGGAACCAGCCTGCAGGGTATATACAAAACTACTGATGGTGGCGTAACCTGGGCACGTCAGGCTACTGCAGCCTTCAACAATTCTGCTTCATTTCCTAATTGTGTGCATTTCTTTAATGCCAACACAGGTTGGTGTATGGGCGACCCCATCAATGGCGATTTTGAAATGTACACCACTACCGATGGCGGCACAACCTGGGTATTAGTTCCAGGTGCAAACATTGCCGACCCGGTTTCGGGTGAATTTGGCGTTGTTGGTTATTATTCCGTTGTTGGTGATCAAATATGGTTTGGAACTAACAAAGGTCGGGTTTATCATTCCGTTGACCAGGGACATAACTGGACTGCAGCCGCTACAACCTTAACCAATAAATATGTTGATGTAAAATTCCGTGATGCGTTACATGGTATTGTACAGGATAAAGGCGAAAGTTCAACCGGAGCAATCTGCGAAACTTCCGACGGAGGTGCAACATGGGCAGCAGTAACTACATCCGGTCCCATTTATACCAACGATTATTGCTATGTTCCCGGAACACCCAATACATGGGTATCAACCGGTGCTGCTACCGATTTATCAGGTTGCTCATACAGCTTCGACGGTGGACACAACTGGACTGAATTTAACGGAACTTCCGGTATTCAGTTCCTTGCTACCGACTGGGTAGACAACGCCCATGGCTGGGCTGGTGCTTTTACCGACGAAAGCCTCTTAAACGGTATGTATGTTTTTACTGGCGTACTTACTAACGATCCTGCTATTGCAGTAGCTCCCGCTTCTATCGAAACCACCCTCGGATTAAATGGCACTTCTATAGAAGCCATGGAAATCACCAATACAGGTGGTGCCGACCTTACATGGACAATTGCTGTTGATCCTGCAAGTACTTCCTGGTTAACTACAGCCCCTACAAATGGAACTACTGCAGTGGGCCTTTCTACACCTATCAGTGTTCTTTTTGATGCAGCAGGATTGGCAATCGGTGATTATACCGCTAACCTGCTAATTGCCAGTAACGATCCCGCCAACCCCACAGTAACAGTTCCTGTTACCTTGCACGTTGCCGATTTTGTAGCTTATCCTCCAACAAATCTTCAGGCTACCGTAGCTGGTGTTAATGTTCACCTTACATGGGAAGAACCTAATACAGGACCTTCGGGACCAACCGATGATTTTGAAGCTTACGATAATTTTGCAATTGACTTCGCTCCTTGGACAAATGTTGACGTTGACCTGTCAGAAACTTATGGCATGGACGGAACTGACTGGTTAAATGAATACCAGCCACAATCATTCATCATTTTCAACTCCCTTGCTACAACACCAGCTTTAACCGAAAACCTGGCTTATTCAGGAGAAAAATTTGCTGCTTGCTTTGCTGCAACCACTCCTCCTAATAATGACTGGCTGATTAGCCCGCAAACTCCTATTGTTGCAGGTGATCATGTAACATTCTGGGCAAAATCATATACCGACCAATACGGACTCGAAAGATTCAAAGTTGGCGTTTCTACCACTGGTACTGCTCCTGCAGATTTTACCATCATCACTCCGGGAACCTATGTAGAAGCTCCCGTGGATGCATGGACGCAATACAGCTACGATCTTTCTGCCTATGCAGGTCAGAATGTTTATGTTGGTTTCAACTGCGTTTCGGACGATGCGTTCATTTTCATGCTTGATGATGTTACTATCGGTGCAGTTCCCAATGCAAAATCAACTCTTGTAAACAGTCCGCTTGTAAAAGGAAAAACCATGGCTCGTGCTACAGTTGCCGAACCTCACAAGGTAATTACCCAAGATTCTGAAAAAGGAACCCGCGCTCTTACTGGTTACAATGTTTATCGTGATGGTTCGGTTATAGCCAACAACGTACCCGATTTATCTTATGACGACAATAGCCTTGCTCCGGGAACTTATGAATATGAAGTTACTGCTCTTTACGATGAAGGCGAATCAGAACCTGCAGGTCCTGTTTCGGTAACTATTGCAACTCCTGCTTGTGATCCTCCCCAAAATTTATCCACTACTTACCAAACCGGTATGGCTGATGTTCCATTAGCATGGGAAGCCCCCGCCGGTCCAAGTCCTTGGTTACATTGGGATGACGGTGTAAATAACGATGGTATTGGACTTACCGATGGAGGTTCATTCGTTGTTGCTGCCCGTTTTACTCCTACCGAACTTGCTAACTATGACGGATTCAACCTGACTACTATGAGCATTTTCCCACGTGGTGCTACTACTCAATATGTATTGCAAGTTGCCACTGGCGCAAATGCTGCTAACTTAGTGTTAGACCAACCAGTTACAGTTGTTATTGACCAATGGAACGAATTTACTTTAACAACTCCTGTTACCATTGATGCCACTCAGGAACTTTGGATTGGTTATGCTTGTAACAATCAGCCTGCAGAAGAATTTCCTGCTGGATGTGATGCTGGTCCTGCCGTTGATAATTATGGTGATATGATTTCAACTGACGGTGGTGCTTCTTGGGTATCTTTGCATGTTGCAGTTCCTGAAATTAATTCAAACTGGAACATCCAGGGTTTTGTTACCAATGCAAAAGGTGTTAAAACTGCATTAAGCCCAATTGTAAAACAACATATCCACAATGCAAACAATACTTTTGCTAACGGAAATCTCAGCAAAGTAGAAAACAGCGTATTCCAAATGCCATCTGACGATGATACCCGTGCACTCTTAGGTTATAATGTTTACCGCAATGGTGTAAAAATTAATGCGGCAACAATTTCTGGTCTTCAACACACTGATATGGGTCTTTCTTCCGGAGTTTACGAATATTATGTAACTGCTGTTTACGACGCTTGTGAATCAGAAGCATCCAACACCATTCTGGTTGATGTAGTAAACGGTATAAACGATCCTTCGGCTCAATCTGTCGTTGTTTATCCTAACCCCGCCTCCGATTACGTAATGGTTAAAACCAACGAAAACATCGTTAGCGTAAAAGTGATGAACTATAACGGTCAAACCGTTTACAATGCCCTTGTAAATGGCAACGAACTGCGCTTGAGCACTAAAAATCTGAAATCAGGTCTTTATCTTATCCAATTGGAAACCAAATCGGGCTATATTACCCGCAGTGTTTCTATCAGGTAATTAATTTTAACTGAATATAAAAAGGCTGTTATCGTTTGATAACAGCCTTTTTTGTATTTTTACATCAGCTAACAAATACCATGGATACACGTTTCGGCACACTTTTAAAAACACTTCGCAGACAGAAAGGGCTTACGCAAGAAGAGTTTGCATCCGCATTAGGAGTTAAACGCTCAAAGATTGGTGCTTACGAAGAAAACCGGGCTATGCCAAAATTAGATTTATTGAAATCAATCGCTGTGTTCTTTAACGTAAGCATAGAAGAACTGGTTAATGCAACCGGTGCCGAAACTCAAAACTTACCTATACAATTAAAAGTACTAACAACGGTTGTGGATACTTTTAACAAGGAACTGATAACGCTTGTGCCCGAAAAAGCAGCAGCCGGATACCTTCATGGCTATTCCGACCCTGAATATGTTGAACAACTGCCACGTTTCACTCTTCCTGTTCCCGAACTATCAGCCGAACGCACTTACAGGGCTTTCCAAATCAGTGGCGACAGCATGTTTCCCATTCCTTCGGGGTCATATATTCTTTGCGATTACGTAGAAAACCTGCAATCAATTCGCGAGGGCAAACCCTATATCCTGGTTACACGCGACGAAGGCATAGTATATAAAAGGATCTGGAACGACGACAACTCGGAGAAATTCCTACTGCAATCTGACAACCCAGTATTCACGCCTTACTTTCTACCAAAGGATGCCATCATTGAAGCCTGGCGGGCATTAGGCTATTTATGTATGTCGTTACCATAAATTCCTTTCAACAGTTTATCTGCATTTTGCAAAGCTATTTATCTCTAATCTCTTATATATATAATAGTTATAGATTTTATAGCAAATTATCTTTCCGACGGGTTTTCAATTAATTGCTTATGGGCTTTTTTAAACTTTCTTACTTTTATACTGAATGGCAGCTCCAACAAATCCCACAAACAAAGGATGCGGCTTGGCTACCGTACTCTTGTATTCGGGATGGAATTGTATGCCAATAAACCAGGGATGATTTGTTAACTCAATAATTTCCACAAGGTGGGTTTGGGTGTTGATGCCCGAAGGAACAAAGCCTGCCTTTTCGTACTGTTCAAAGTAGGCATTATTGAATTCGAAACGATGGCGATGGCGTTCGGTAATGTTCCGTGAATCATAAATAGAAGCTGCCTTGCTGTTTTCCTTTATTTCGCAGGGGTAAGCGCCCAATCGCATGGTTCCTCCTTTCATACTTACCTTTTTTTGCTCTTCCATGATGTCAATTACCGGGTAAGGTGTATTGGGATTCATCTCGGTACTATGGGCTTTTTCCAGCCCCAGTACATTACGTCCGAATTCAATCACAGCACACTGCATCCCGAGGCAAATACCGAGGAAAGGAATTTTGTTTTCCCGGGCATATTGTATAGCGAGTATTTTGCCTTCAACGCCTCTTTCGCCAAAACCAGGTGCCACCAAAATGCCTTGCAGTCCTTTTAATTTTTCCCGGATAGAGATTTCGTTAATGTTTTCGGAATGAACAAGTCTTACCTTTACCTTGCACTGATTGGCAGCACCTGCATGGGTAATGGCTTCGTTGATAGATTTGTAAGCATCTTTCAGCTCCACATATTTGCCTATGAGCCCTATTTCCACCTCATTTTGCGGGTTTTTGAGCCTGAACAAGAAATCTTCCCATTTTTTAAGGTCAGGTTCGCGGCGAAGCGACATACGGGTTTTGCGAAGTACTTCTATATCAAGTTTTTCTTTGTGCATCAGTAAAGGCACATCATAAATGCTTTCGGCGTCGATGGATTCTATAACAGAACTGGGTTCCACATTGCAAAAAAGAGCAATTTTATTTTTCAAGTTATCGTTCAGGGGTTTCTCTGTTCGGCAGACAATAATGTCGGGTTGAACACCCTGTTCCAACAGTGTTTTTACTGAATGCTGAGTAGGTTTGGTTTTCAACTCGCCTGCTGCTGCCAGGAAAGGAACCAGTGTAAGATGTATCACCAGGCAGTCGCTGCTCATTTCCCAACGAAGCTGCCGAACCGCTTCGATATAGGGAAGAGATTCAATATCGCCTACCGTTCCTCCTATTTCAGTGATTATAAAGTCGTATTTTCCCTCTTTACCCAAAAGTTGAATACGGTATTTTATCTCATCGGTAATATGCGGAATCACCTGTACGGTTTCCCCCAAGTAATCTCCGCGACGTTCTTTTTCGATAACAGTGAGATAAATTCTCCCAGTGGTTACGTTATTTGCTTGCGAAGTAGGCACATTTAAAAAACGTTCATAATGCCCCAGGTCGAGGTCGGTTTCGGCTCCATCATCGGTTACAAACACTTCACCATGCTCATAAGGATTGAGAGTGCCTGGGTCAACATTAATGTAAGGGTCTAATTTTTGAATAGTTACCGAAAAACCTCTTGCCTGAAGTAGTTTTGCAAGGGAAGATGAGATGATCCCTTTACCCAGCGAAGAAGCTACCCCGCCAGTAACGAAAATATATTTTGTGTTTGGCATACCCGAATCTGATTGTTCGGGATGCAAAGTAAAAGAAATAATTGGTTAAAACCGTCGTGCAGATAAATTAATTTTGACATATGTAAACAAAAAAAGGTGTTTTTCAAACTTGGGGAGATGAAAAACACCCGAGGTACAGACTGGCTGCCCCATTAGACAGGAAGAATTGGAAGATATTGAGAGATGATAGAAATGAGTTCTTCTTTGCGACAGGGTTTGGCGAGAAAATAATTGATGCCTGCTTCCTTGCTGCTTATTTTTACTTCCTCTTCGTCGAAAACGGTGAGGGCAATAATAGGAACGGACTGATTAGTGTTTCTGATGGCAACGGTTGCTTGTATGCCATTCATACGAGGCATATTTATGTCCATTAAAATTAAATCATAACGATTTTTTAATGCTTCTTCTACTGCTTTTTGCCCATCACTAACCAGGCAACAATCCCAACCTTTCTGTTTAAGATATATTTCTAACAGACGCTGGTTTGTGGAATTGTCATCCGCAACAAGAATTTTCACAGTATTTAGATTTTCCATGAACATACCTGATGGTTTTTGTTCATAGCTTTATCCGAAAAAAAGTAATTTGTTATACTTCCTAAGAAGAAATTTTTAATTTTTTTTTTAACTTCCAGAAAATTCCAAGTACCCTATTATATTGCAGTTACTTAAAAAGTAAGTTATTTTTCAATTGCCTGCATTTTTCTGAGAAATTGTATTCTCTTTTCGGGTGTAGAGATGATATAAGGATAAGACTCTTCAGTATTTTTTGATTTCAGCGTCCGTTTTTCTTTTTTAATGGGTCAACAAAAGTAAACGGGTAAAGGATTTGCTCATTTACCGGCCGATACTTGCCCGGCAGGCAGGTAATCCTTCAACAATTGGCATAGTTTCTTTTCAATATCCTGGTATAAAGGTTCGTTTACCCACAACGTATCGTCGCCGTCGAAACCTATGATTTCTATTCCTTTAAAATTCATCGTCGTTTGGTATTTTTTCAGTAACCATCTTACCGGTTTCTGTATTCTGATTTTTTGTAAAGATGGCTATTTGGCATTAAAATTCAAAAGGGTAATTTTTTTGCAACACCCGTTTAATTTAATACCTGTTATTCGTATTGTAACCAGGTAACGCAATAAAGTGGAAAATACCGGAGTAAATTTAAACCATAAAAAACACGCTGAATGGAGGTGTAAAATGCGCTGAGGCTACCGGAAAACACATTAGAAGGGTAGTAAAACATCCAGTAAGGAGTGTAAAACGTCCGGTAAGCACTCAAAAGTCAACATACACACCGAAAAACATCCAGTGAGTACTGTAAATCTTCCAGTGAGCAATGAAAAACATCCAGTAAGTACTGAAATTCTTCCAGAGACTACCGTAAAACATAATTTATGAGGTGTAAAACACTCCGTAAGCCCCCGGAGGGTCGCCGGATAAGGTTTTCATGTCGCTAACTACTGTTTTTGTGTAGCCGGCTACTGTTTCCA